>JACPIQ010000104.1 GCA_016188005.1 Candidatus Rokuibacteriota bacterium
CCTCGGCCCGGCACCAAGCGCCCCTACACACTGACAAGCCGGGTCCTGGCCACGCAAGGCTGATAGGGAGGAACGTATGCCGGCGCAAGTGACGGAACGGCAGTACCAGGGGCAGGTTCACGAGCAGTCGCGTCAGCTCATGTCCGCGTGGATGGACGAGCTGGCACGGGCGGAAGCCGAAGGGGTGGCCACCGGCGCCCTGATGATCTCGGGCAATTGCGTGGAGCTGCTCCGCGCCTGCCATGTCCTCCCCATGTTCCCCGAGGTTACGGCGCTCCAGAACGCCATCCGGAAGAAGTCGCTGCCGCTCATCCTCAAGGCTGAGCAGGCCGGCTACTCCAGCGACAACTGCGCCTACGTCAAGGCCGACATCGGGCTCTTCCTCGAGGGCGGCATGGGACCGGGCAGGCCGATCCCCTTCCCGACGATCACGGTCTGCAACTACGTGGGCTGCAACGTCTACGTCAAGTGGTTCGAGCACCTGGCTGACATCAGCGGAAGCAAACTCTTCATGCTCGATGTCCCCTTCGCCCGCACGGCCGAGCCCACCGAGCAGGACATCCGCTACGTGACCGCCCAGCTCAAGGAGCTCGTCGCGCTCTGCGAGAGCGTCTCCGGGAAGAAGTTCGACATCGACTACCTGCGGGAGATTCTGGCTCACGCTGCGCGGGCCGAGGCCGGATACGCCCGGACGAAGGAGCTGTGCAAGCGTCACCCGGCACCCTTCGACGCCTACTTCGACGCCATCAACATGATGGGCCCCATCAACGTGCTGCGGGGCACACGGGAGGCCGCGGACTTCTTCGACGTGGCCGTGACGGAGTTCGAGGGGCTCGTGGCCCAGGGGCTCGGGCCCCTGTCCGAGGAGCGCTTCCGCACGGTGGTGGAGGGGCCGCCGCCGTACCCCTTCTACAAGAGCTTCCGCAACCTCTTCGCCAAGTGGGGGGCCGTCGGGGTGGCCTCCACCTATTCCACGGTAGGCGGGATCTGGGAGTTCGGCTTCCGGCACGACCCCAGGCGGCCGCTGGAGTCCATCGCCGAGCAGATGCTCCGCGAGAATCTCACCAACCGCTCGATCGTAGCCCGCTACGCCCAGATCAAGCGCTACGTGGAGGAGTGGGAAGCCGACGCCCTCGTCATCCACTCGATCAAGTCCTGCCGGCTCTTCTCGGCGGGGCAGGGAGACATGCGGGAGTACTTCACGCGGGACCTGGGCGTGCCCACGCTCATGGTGGAGTCGGATCTCGAGGACCCGCGCTACTACGCGGAGGCGCAGATCAGGAACCGGATCGACGCCTTCTTCGAGTCCCTGGAGCACAAGAAACTCGTTGCCGCGGCTCGCTGAGGCGGTCGAGGGGAGCGGACCAATGGCGGAGCGCAGCGGGGCGGCGATCGAGAAGGTCCCGGTCTACTGCTACCAGTGCGTCGCCGGGCCGGACCTGCTCAAGGTCATCGTCAAGGACGGCGTCGCCGTCGGTGTGGAGCCGAATACCGAGTTTGCCGAGCAGCACCCGGCCTGCGGGAAGGTCTGCGTCCGCGCCTACGGGCTCATCCAGAAGCTCTACAACCCCGGTCGGGTCCGCTCCCCCATGCGGCGCACGAACCCGCGCAAGGGGCGCAGCGAGGATCCGGGATGGAAGCCCATCTCCTGGGACGAGGCGCTGGACATGCTCGGGGAGCGGCTCTCCGCGCTGCGGGCCCGGGGGCTGGTGGACGAGGCGGGCTATCCGCGGCTGGCGGTGACCTTCGGGGCAGGCGGCGTCGCCCCCGCCTTCCTCGGCACGATGGCGGCGTTCCTGGCGGCCTGGGGACCGGTGGACCAGGGGATAGGCAGCGGCCAGGGCGTCAAGTGCTATCACTCCGAGCACCTCTACGGCGAGTTCTGGCACCGCGCCTTCATCGTGGCTCCGGACACCCCCCGATGCGACTTCGTGCTCTCCTTCGGCCACAACGGTGACGCCTCCAGCGGGGTCGCCGGGGTCTACCGGCACTCCGAGGCGCGGGTGCGCGGGCTGCAGTGGGTGCAGCTGGAGCCCCACCTGAGCATCACGGGGGCGGGGGCGGTCGAGTGGGTGCCCATCCGGCCGAAGACCGACGCCGCCGTGCTCTTCGCCCTCCTGCACGCGATCCTGGTGGAGCACGACTGGCGGAGCGTCTGCGACGTGCCCTTCCTCACGAACATGACCAGCTCGCCCTACCTCGTCGGCCCGGGGGGGTACTTCCTCAGGGACCCGGCCACGAGGAAGCCGCTCGTGTGGGACCTGGACCGCGAGCGCGCCGTGCCCTTCGACGACCGGCTATGCGTGCGGCCGGCGATGGAGGGCGAGTACCTGGCGGCGGGCGTGGAGGTGGGCGCCGACGAGGCCGTCACCAGCGTGAGCGAGCGGGTGCGGCCGGCCTTCGCGCACCTGCTGGCGCACGTGGGGCCGTACACGCCCGAGTGGGCGGCCACCATCGCCGACGTCCCGGCGGACACCATCCGCCGCCTGGCGGCGGCCTACCTGCGCCACGCCCGCGTGGGCGCCACCATCGAGATCGAGGGTGCCACCTACCCGCACCGCCCCGTGGCCATCCTGCTCGGCAAGACCGTCACCAACGGCTGGGGCGGCTACGAGGCGTGCTGGGCCCGCACCCTGCTTGCGGCTCTCGTGGGCGCCCTCGAGGTTCCCGGAGGCATCCTGGGCACCGCGGTGCGGCTCAACCGCCCCGCGCAGAACCGCCTCGACTCCGTTCGGCCTGGGCCCGACGGCCTCATGGAGCAGTCGACCAACGCCACGACTCGCGAGGGCTGGAAGGGCTCGCCGCATATCCGGAACGCCTACCGGACGCTGGTCCCGCTGGCGAACAACTCGCCCTGGTCAGCGGCGCTCGGCCCCGCGCACCTGCCGTGGCTCTTCCTCGACAAGGACGCTGCGCCCGAGCACTGGCCGGCGCCCACGCTGCCCGAGGTCTGGATCACCTATCGAACCAACCCGGCCGTGTCGAGCTGGGAGACCGGCCGCATCGAGCGAGAGCTCGAGCGCTTCCCGTTCGTGGCGGCCTTCGCCTACACGCCTGACGAGACCAACTGGTACGCGGACCTGCTCCTCCCGGACGCCAGTGACATCGAGTCGCTGCAGCTCTACCGCATCGGGGGCACCAAGTACCAGGAGCAGTACTGGCAGCACTCGGGCTGGGCCCTCCGACAGCCGGTGGCGCCCACGCCGTTCGACACGCGAGACATGACAGACGTGGCCACCGAGCTGGCTGCCCGTGTCGGCATCCTGGACGGCTATCTCGACGCGGTGAACCGCGGGGCGGGGACGACGATCCCACTGCGCGACGCGGGGTACGACCACTCGTTCAAGCCCGGCGACAAGCCGGGCGTCACCGAGATCTGGGACCGGGTGTGCCGTGCGGCGAGCCGCGCCCTCACGGACGGCAAGGTCGAGCTGGACCTGGAGTGGTTCAAGCGCAACGGCGCCTTCTTCGTTCCGTTCTCCACGCGGCAGTACTTCCTGCACACGGCCATGGTGGCCCAGGGGCTGCGCTACGAGCTGCCGTATCAGGAGCGCATCAAGCGCATCGGCGAGGAGCTCGCCGCGAGGCTGCACGAGCGGGGCATCAAGTGGTGGGACGTCCAGCTCGAGGAGTACCAGGCGCTGCCCGGGTGGAAGGACTTCCCGGGCATCTGGCGGCAGACAGCGGTGGTGCGCGGACGCAGCCCGAAGGAGTTCCCGTTCTGGCTTCTGACCAGCCGGAGCATGCAGTACTCCTGGGGCGCGAACGTCTCGCTGCCCATCCTGGCCGACGTGGCGCGGCACGTGAAAGGGCATTTCGGCGTCATGCTCAACCGCGGGGCGGCGGCCCAGCTCGGCGTCCAGGACGGTGACTTGGTGGAGCTGGAGTCGCCCACGGGCAAGACCCAGGGGCGCGCGATCCTCCGGGAGGGCGTGCGCCCCGACGTGGTGGTGATCCTGCAGCAGTTCGGGCACTGGGCGACCCCCTTCGCGCGCGACCTCGGCATGCCCAACCTCAACCAGGTGGCGAGCATGGACCTCGCGCTCACCGATGCCACGGGCAGCGGTGCCGACCTCGTCCCCGTGGCGGTGAGGAGGGCCTCGTAATGCGCTGGGGCATGGTGATCGACGTCCGGCGTTGCGTGGGTTGCCAGACCTGCACGATCGCCTGCAAGCAGGAGCACGGCCTGCCGTCAGGCCAGGTGTGGCGCTTCGTCGCCGACTGCGAGGTCGGCGAGTATCCGGACGTGAGGCGGCTGTTCCTCCCCATGCAGTGCATGCACTGCGCCGAGCCGCCTTGCGTTCGCGTCTGTCCCACGGGCGCCTCCCGCCAGCGCCAGGACGGCATCGTCTGGGTGGAGTACGGCGCCTGCGTCGGCTGCGGCTACTGCGCGGTCGCCTGCCCTTACCATGCGCGCCACCTGATCCACGAGGCGCTGGGCTACTTCGAGGTCCTCACGCCGCCCGAGCGGGCGACGGCGCGCCCCGGGCGCACGGGGGTCATGACCAAGTGCACCTTCTGCCAGGAGCGGGTGGATGCCGGCCGGGCTCAGGGCCTCACCCCGGGCATCGACCCGGAGGCCACACCCAGCTGCGCCGTGGCGTGCATCGCCAACGCGATCACCTTCGGCGACCTGGACGACCCCAAGAGCCCCGTGGCGAAGCTCCGGGCGGAGACCCGGGCCCAGCCGCTCCTGCCCGAGTGCGGGACCGAGCCCTCGGTCTTCTACGTGGTGGAGTAGGCCATGCAGCCCTCCGGCACCGCCCGCTCCGTGGAGCTGATCCCGGCCACGCCCCAGAGGCTCTGGGGCAAGCCCGCCGTCGCCAACTTCGCCCTCGGCGGCCTCGGCGCCGGCCTGTACCTGGCAGCGACGGTCGAGGTCTGGCTCGGGGCCCCTGGCGCTGTCAACGTCGCCTCGTGGCTCGGCCCGGCGCTGGTCGTGGCAGGCTTCATCGCCGTCGCCACCGAGGCGGGGCGCCCGCTGCGCGGCCCCCGCGTCCTTGTTCGCCTGCGCACCTCCTGGATGTCGCGGGAGCTCTGGGTAGGCGGCGGTTTCATCGTCCTCGCGGGGGCGGAGCTGGTCTTCCGGCTGGTCTGGCTCCGCTACCCGGCGGCGGCCGCCGCCATCGGTCTCTGCCTCGCCCAGGGATGGATCCTGCGGCACGCCCGTGGCGTCGCCGCGTGGGACGTCCCGCTGATGCCGCTGGTCTTCCTCCAGTCGGCCATCGTGTCGGGGACGGGGCTGCTGGTGCTGGTCGAGGTGGCGGCCGGCCGCGGCCTCGACGGCGCATTCCTGATCGCCGCGGCGCTCGGCGTGGTGGCCGGCATGCTGGTCTGGCGGGGCTTCGTGGGCTGGCCCGGAGGGCCCGCGTTCGTCCGCTCCACCGCCGCGCTCAAGAGCGGCCGGGCGGGCGTCGTGATCCTCGCGGCGGGGTACCTGGCGCCGCTCCTGCTCGGCACACTGGCCGTCACTCTCCCGACCGGCGGGGCGGGCGCTCTCGCGCTCGGCGCGATCCTGATGGTCGCGGGCCAGGTCTACGCCAAGGCCGAGCTCATCCTGACGGCCGGTCAGCTCCGGCCGATCACGCTCGCGAACCTCACGCTTCGCAGGAGGACATCATGATATTCGGCGCGGGAGTCGATGTGGGCTCGACCCAGACCAAGGCGGTGATCCTCGATGAGTCCCGATCCATCGTGGCTCGATCGCTGATCGCCACCGGAGCCAATGTGACCCGGGCCGGCGAGAACGCCTTCGTCGAGGCCTGCAAGGCGGCGGGGCTGCCGCGGGAGGCCGTGGGGTACGTCGTCGGCACGGGGTACGGCCGGTACAAGGTGACCTTCGGGGATGCCCAGATCACCGAGATCACCTGCCACGCCCGCGGGGCGCACTCGATCTTCCCGCGCACCCGCACCGTGATCGACATGGGGGGCCAGGACACCAAGGCGATCAAGGTCGGGGCGGACGGCTCGGTCATGGACTTTTCCATGAACGACAAGTGCGCCGCCGGAACGGGGCGCTTCCTGTCGGCGGCGGCCGAGGTGACAGGGATGGGGCTCGACGAGATCGGCCCCATCTCGCTCGAGGCCAAGAACCCGGTGCGCCTGACGTCGGTGTGCACGGTGTTCGTCGAGTCCGATATCATGTCCTATCTCGCCCAGCGGAAGACGGTGCAGGACATCCTTGGCGGCGTTCACAAGGCCATCGCCACGCGGACCATGGCGCTCGTGCGCCGCGTGGGCGTGGAGGAGGAGGTCACCTTCACCGGCGGAGTCTCGCGCAACATCGGGATGGTGAAAGGGCTCGAGGCCGTGCTGGGCCGCTCGATCAACGTCCACGAGGAAGGGCACTACATGGGGGCCCTGGGGGCCGCGCTCTTCGCGCTGGAGCGCGCCGAGGTCGCCGCAACTGAAACCGCCGGGAGGGCCTAGCCATGCTCGTGGCCGGGATCGACATCGGATCGGGAACGACGAAGTGCATCCTCGTGGACGGCGACGGCCAGGTGCGTGGGCGCGCCGCCGTCCGGACGAAGGCGGACTTCGAGAAGGTGGCGCGCGAGGTGCTGGACGCGGCCCAGGCCGAGGGGGGCCTCGCCGGGGAGGAGGTGGCCTACGCCGCCACCACGGGGCTGGGCCGCTACGCGGTGTCCTTCCGGGACATCCAGATCACCGACCTGACGTGCGGCGCGCGGGGGGCGGCGACCGTGGTCCCCAGCACGCGGTACGTGCTCGACATCGGTGCGCAGTGCACGCGCGCCATCAAGCTGCGCGAGGGCGGGAAGGTGAAGGAGTTCCACATGAACGAGAAGTGCGCCGCGGGGTCCGGCGGCTTCCTCGAGCGGGCGGCCAAGTACCTCGAGGTCACCGTGGCGGACATCGGGCCGATGTCCATCAGGGCGGACAAGCCCCAGACGATCTCCAGCGTCTGCGCGGTGCTGGCCGAGTCGGAGATCATCAACCACATCTCGGAAGGCGCCGGGGTGGAGAACATCCTGCGCGGGATCCACAACTCGCTGGCGGACCGGGCCCTGTCCATGCTCAAGCGCGTGGGCCTGGACGGCGACGTCACCCTGATCGGCGGCGTGGCGCTCCAGGAGGGCATGGTGGCGGCGCTGCGCGAGAAGCTGGGCGTGCCGGTCCACGTGCCCGAGAACCCGCATCTCACCGCGGCGCTGGGGGCGGCCCTGCTGGGGCTCCAGCGCCTCCGGAAGATGTCCATGGCCAGTGCCGCCTGAGGAGAGCGCCATGAGCCGAAGCGATGTCACTGTCCGGGCCGTGGAGGCCTCGGACCTGCCCGCCATCATCCGGATCGACGAGAAGCTCTCGGGCCAGACCAGCAAGGAGTACTGGCAGCGCCGGCTCGAGATCTCGGCGCTGCGACCGCCGTGGATGTCCCTGGTGGCGGAGACCGACGGGCGGATCGGCGGCTTCCTGTTCGGCTGGGTGGCGGAGTCAGAGTTCGGCATGTCCCAGCCCACGGCGTGGGTGGACCTGATCGGCGTGGATCCGCCGTACCGGGGGCGCGGTGTCGCGCATGCGCTGATCGACCGGTTCGTCCGGAGCGGCCAGGAGCTGCGGGCGATCCAGAAGGTGGCCACCCTCATCGACCTCACGCAGGCCGACGTGCGCGAGTTCTTCCTGCGGCAGGGTTTTCACCACGGGCCCATGATCCAGATGGAGCGGGACGTCCAGTCCTGAGAGAGATCCTGCGCTCCTGCACGGCGAGGGGCGCCGAGGGTGACGGCGAGCATGGTCGAGGTGAGGGTTCACGGGCGGGGGGGACAGGGGGTCCAGGTCGGCTGCCAGATCCTGGCCGGGGCCTTCTTCCGGGCGGGGCGGCAGGTCCAGGCCTTCGCCGCGTACGGCGGGGAGCGCCGTGGCGCGCCCGTGACCGGCTTCGTCCGGGCCGACGACAGCCCCATTCGGCTCCGCTGCGACATCGAGCGGCCCCGCTACGCTCTCGTCCTTGATCCCACCATGCTCGACGGCGGGACCCTGGTGGCCGACGTGCCGTCAGGGGGCACCGTCGTCCTGAACAGCGCCGGGACGCCGGCGGTCACGCCGCCGCAGGGCGTGAGGCTCATCGTGGTGGACGCGACGGGCATCGCGGGCCGCGCCGGGCTCGGCCCCATCGTGTCCACGGCGCTGCTGGGCGCCTTCGCACAGGCCACGGGGCTCGTCTCGCTCGAGGGCCTTCTGGCGGCGGTGCAGGAAGGCAGTCCGGCTCGCCGGGGCGAGAACCTCGAAGCCTGCGCCGCCGGCTATCACGCTGCGGCCGGCGCCACGGCCGCCCCCGCCTCCGCCTAGCGCCATGCCCCGCGAGCTCGGAGCGCCGCGTCCCCTCGGCTGGTCTGAGCCGGGCCGGACGACGCTCGAGATCAAGACCGGCGGCTGGCGCACGAGGCGGCCCATGTACGTCGAGGCCACGGCGCCCTGCCGCGCGGCCTGTCCAGCCGGCGAGGCCGTCGCCCGCTGGATCGAGCTGGCGCGGCGCGGCGAACTGGCGGCGGCCTGGGCTCTGATCCGCGAGGCGAACCCTTTCCCGGCCATCATGGGACGCGTCTGCGCCCACCCATGCGAGTCGGCCTGCAACCGCCGCCAGCACGACGGCGGCGTGGCCATCAACGCCCTCGAGCGCTTCGTGGGAGACTGGGGGCTGCGCCACGGCGCCCGCGCGCTGCCGGACCTGCCGAGGCCAGGGCGGGTGGCCGTCGTGGGCGGAGGTCCGGCGGGACTTGCCTGCGCCCACGCGCTGTCCCGGCGCGGCTACCGGGTGCGGCTCTACGAGGCCGAGGCCGCGCTGGGCGGCCTCCTGCGGTACGGCATCCCGGAGTACCGGCTGCCGCGCGCGGTCCTGGAGCGGGAGATCGAGCTCGGCATCGGGCCTGGCGTGGAGGTGCTGACGGGCCAGCGCCTCGGGGCGAATCTCGCGTGGGAGACGGTGGCGGGTCACGACGCCGTCTTCCTCGCCACCGGAGCCTCGCTGCCGCTCGGCCTCGGCGTTCCCGGGGAGCAGGCGCAGGGGATAGGCAACGGTCTCGGGTTCCTCCGCGACCTCGCCTGCGGGACGCGCCCCACGCTCGGACGCCGCCTGGTGGTGGTGGGCGGCGGAAGCACGGCGATGGACGTGGCCCGTTCGGCCCGCCGCCTCGGCGTGCCATCGGTCAGCGTGGTGGCGCTCGAGGGGCGGGAGGAGATGCCGGCGCTTCCCGAGGAGGTGAGCCAGGCGCTGGCCGAGGGGGTCGAGATCAGGAACGGCCTCGGGGTGGCGCGTTTCGTGGAGGGGGGCGGCCGGGTCACGGGCGCCGCCGTGGTTCCGGCGCAGCTCGAGCGCGGGGGGGACGGCACGATCCGCCCCCTGTTCCGCCCCGGGCCGTCCGAGGTGATGGCGGCCGACAGCGTGCTCCTGGCCATCGGGCAGCGGACCGATCTCGCGGCGCTCCCGCCGCCGCTCAGGGGGGCGCGAGGACTGATCGCGGCGGGCAAGGACGGGGCGACGCCGACTGTGCCAATCTTCGCCGGGGGGGACGCGGCCTCCGCCGAGCGGACGGTCACGCACGCCGTCGCCGCGGGGATGCGCGCCGCCCGTCGGATCGACGCGGTGCTCTCCGGAGGGGCTCCGGCAGCGCCGGCTGCCCTGCCGGGGGTCAGGGCCCTGCCGGCTCACGTGGTCGCCTTCGCCGAGATCAACCTCGACTACTTCCCGCGCGCGCTGAGGGCCGGGCGACCCGAGCGACCGGCCCCAGGGCGGGTCGGTTCCTTCGCGGAAGTGGTGGAAGGGTTCAGCGCGGTCACCGCCCGGGAGGAGGGGGCGCGCTGCTTCACCTGCGGCCACTGCGTGGACTGCGACAACTGCCTGATCTACTGCCCCGACATGGCAGTGAGCCGGCGGGACGAGGGCGGCTACCGGCTCTCCACCGACCACTGCAAAGGCTGCGGTCTCTGCGCACAGGAATGTCCCCGCGGGGCGCTCCAGATGGTGAGCGAGCGATGACACCCATGCAGGCGGCCGCCCGCCAGCGGCGGATGCTGCTCACGGGCAACCACGCGGCGGCCTACGGCGCCCTTCTCGCGAAGCCCCAGGTGATTCCCGTCTACCCGATCACCCCCCAGACGCCTGTCCTCGAGAAGCTCCTGGAGCTGGCCGAGGCGGGTGAGCTCACCGGCGAGATGATCACGGTGGAGAGCGAGCACTCCGGCATGGCCGCGTGCATCTCGGCGTCCCTGGCGGGCGCGCGCGTCTTCACGGCCACGGCCTCGCAGGGCATCGCCCTCATGCACGAGATGCTCCACTTCGCGGCCGGCGCCCGGACCCCGGTGGTCATGGTGAACGTCAACCGGACCCTCGCCTCGCCGTGGGGGTTCTGGGCCGATCAGACCGACAGCCTCTCCCAGCGCGACACGGGCTGGATGCAGTTCTACTGCGAGTCGGGGCAGGAGGCGCTGGACACGGTGCTCCAGGCCTATCGCGTGGCCGAGTCCGTCCTCCTGCCGGCCATGGTGGTCATTGAGGCCATGTACATCTCCCATACGCTGGAGCCCGTGGAGGTGCCCGAGGCGGCGCTGGTGGCGGGGTTCCTGCCGCCCTTCGAGCCCACGCTGCGCCTGGATCCCGGGCAGCCACGCAGCGTGGGCGGCGTCACCACGCCGGCCCAGTGGCGGCAGAACCGACTCGCCATGCAGGAGGCCATGACGCTCGCCCTCGGCGCGGTGGCGGAGGCGGGCAGGCTGTACGGCGAGCTGACGGGCCGCGCCTACGGAGCCACCGAGAGCTACCGCACGGAGGACGCCGAGGTGGTGCTGGTGGCCGCCGGTGGCATGGCCGGCACGGCGCGCGAGGCGGTGGATCGGCTGCGCCAGGCGGGGATCGCCGCGGGGCTCCTGAGGCTGCGGCTCTTTCGCCCATTCCCTGGCGCCGAGATCGCCGAGGGGCTGGCCGGGGCGGCGCGGGTGGCCGTGGTGGACCGCAACTGCTCCGTCGGCAGTGGCGGGATCTTCTGCCAGGAGGTGCGGGCGGCGCTCAGCAGCCTGGGGCAGGGGGCAGTGCCGGTGCTCTCCTACATCGCCGGCCTGGGCGGGGTCAATGTCCCGCCCGAGCGCATGATGCGAATCGTCACGGACGCGCTCGGCCGCGACGGGATGAGCGCGGGGCCGATCCAGGCGGAAGAGCTCTGATGGAGCGCTTCCTGTCCGGGCACTCCTCCTGCCCCGGCTGCGCGGTGGCCCTGGCCGTCCGCTTCGTGCTGCGGGCGGTACCGGACGACGCCGTCGTGGTGGTGGCGCCCTCGTGCATCGGCCCCATGATGGGCCCTGTGCCGCTGTCCTCCGTGACGGTGCCGGTGTTCCACACCGCCTTCGAGACCTCGGCGGCCGCCGCCTCCGGTCTGGCCCGCGCCTATCGCGCCAGGGGGGAGCAGGCCACCGTCGTTTGCCTGGCCGGCGACGGGGGAACGTTCGATATCGGGCTGCAGGCCCTGTCCGGGGCGGCCGAGCGCAACGAGGACTTCGTCTACGTCTGCTTCGACAACGAGGCCTACCAGAACACCGGCAACCAGAAGTCCTCGGCCACGCCGTGGGGAGCTCGCACGGCCTCCACTCCCGGGGGCAAACGCACGCGCAAGAAGGAGCTCATGGAGATCATCGCCGCTCACCGGATCCCCTTCGCGGCCACGGCCTCGCCGGCGCACCCCGAGGACCTGATGGGCAAGGTGAGGCGCGCGGGCGCGCTGCGGGGGACGCGCTTCCTGCTCGTCACCTGCCCCTGCGTCCCGGGCTGGGGGATTGGCGATGAGGCGTCGCTGCGGATCCTGCGCCTCGGAGTCGAGTCGCGCGCCGTGCCACTGTACGAGATCGAGGACGGGACGCGCTACCGCATCACGCACGAGCCGGCGGGGATCCCCGTGGCCGAATATCTCCGCCCCCAGGCGCGCTTCGCGCACCTGGCGGAGGCGGACATCGCCGCGATCCAGGCCGAGGTGGACTGGCGCTGGGAGGGGCTGGTGGAGCGCGCCGGCCGCAGGGTGGCCGGAGGGGCGCCCATCGGGGAGGAGTCGCGCGCATGACTGATCTCACGCTGGTGGAGCGGCTGTCCCGGCCCGAGCTCGAGCGCCTGCAGGTGGCGCGGCTGCGGCGCCAGGTGGCGCGAGCCGCCGAGCGGGTGCCGCTCTACCGGGAGCGGCTCCGGGCGGCGGGGGTGACGGCGGCCGACATCGAGTCGCTCGGGGATCTCCGTCGCCTCCCGTTCACGGTCAAGGCCGATTTCCGGGACACCTATCCCTTCGGCCTCCTCGCCGTGCCCATGGACGAGATCGTCCGTATCCACGCCTCCTCGGGCACCACGGGCAAGCCCACCGTGGTGGCCTACACGCGGGGGGACATGGACACGTGGAGCGAGGTCATGGCGCGGACCCTCATGCTGGGGCGGGTGGGCCGGAGCGACGTGCTCCACAACGCCTACGGCTACGGGCTCTTCACCGGCGGGCTCGGCTTCCACTACGGCGGCGAGCGGGTGGGCGCCGCAGTGATCCCCATCTCCGGCGGCTTCACCGACCGCCAGGTCATGGCGCTCCGGGACTTCGGGAGCACGGTGCTCTGCTGCACCCCCTCGTACGGCCTCTACCTGGCGGAGGCCCTGGAGGAGGCCGGGATCGCGCCGAAGGACCTCCGGCTTCGCCTCGGTTTCTTCGGTGCGGAGCCGTGGACGGAGGGGATGCGGGCCGCGCTGGAGGCGCGGCTCAACATCGTGGCGCTCAACGTCTATGGCCTGTCGGAGGTCATCGGTCCCGGCGTCTCGTGCGAATGCCCGGAGAAGCAGGGCATGCACGTGGCCGAGGATCACTTCCTGCCTGAGGTGCTGGACCCGCAGACCCTGGAACCGGTGCCCGCCGGGGTGACGGGCGAGCTGGTGCTCACCACGCTCACCAAGGAGGCCCTGCCGCTGCTCCGGTACCGGACGCGGGACCTGACGACGCTCGTCACGGAGGCCTGCCCCTGCGGGCGGACGCTGACGCGGATCGGGCGAATCACGGGCCGCACCGACGACATGCTCATCCTGCGCGGGGTCAACGTCTACCCCTCGCAGATCGAGCACGCGCTCCTGCAGGTGCCCACCCTGGAGCCGCACTACCTGCTGGTGCTCAAGCGCGAGACGGCGCTGGACACGCTGGAGGTGCGGGTGGAGGCGACCGGCAGCGTCGCCGAGGCGGGGAAGGAGGCCCTCGTCGCTCTCGGCGCCGTGGCGAAGCGGAAGATCTACGAGGTGATCGGCGTCACGGTGGAGGTGACCGTCGTGCCGCCCCGCACCATCGAGCGCAGCGTGGGCAAGGCCCAGCGGGTGCTCGATCTCCGGGAGAAAAGGGAGAAGGTGCCATGAGCGACGGCCGCTTCATCAGGTACTCGGACGAGGGCGAGGTGGTCCGAATCACGCTGGCGCGCCCCCCGCTCAACATCCTCACGATCGACATGATCGAGGAGCTGGGCCAGACCATCGAGGCTGCCGGAGAACGCCCCGGCGTCAAGGCGCTGGTCTTCGCGGCCCAGGGGAAGGCCTTCTGCGCGGGAGTGGCCGTGGAGGACCACATCGGCGACCGCGCCAAAGCCATGATCGACGCTTTCCACGGCGTCTTCCGGCGGCTCCACGCCGTGGACTGCCTCACCGTGGCGGCGGTGCAGGGCGCGGCGCTGGGCGGGGGCGCCGAGCTGGCGACCTTCTGTGACGTGGTCGTCGCGACGGAGGACGCGAGCTTCGGTCAACCGGAGGTGAAGGTGGGCGTCTTTCCCCCGATCGCGGCGGCGCACTATCCGAAGCGCGTGGGGCTGGCGCGAACGCTCCGGCTGCTGCTGTCGGGCGAGACCATCAGGGCGGAGGAAGCGCTCCGCATCGGGCTCGTGGACCGCGTGGTCGCCCCCGACGCCCTGACGGCCGCCATCGCCGAGGAGCTGGCCCGGGTGACTCCGCAGAGCGCCGTCGTCCTGCGGCTCACCAAGCGCGCGGTGAAGGAGACCCTGGGTGTGGGCTTCGAGGAGGGGCTCGGTGCGCTCGAGGAGCTCTACCACACCGAGCTCATGACGACGGAGGACGCGGAGGAGGGCCTGCGCGCCTTCGTCGAGAAGCGCAAGCCGGTCTGGAAGAACCGGTGAGAGAGGGGAGGGGCACATGAACGGCAGCACGACGCTCAGGGGGAAGGCGGCCCTGGTGACAGGCGCCGGGCGCGGCATCGGCCGCGCCATCGCGGTGGCCCTCGCGCAGGCGGGGGCGCAAGTGGCGGTGCTCGACATCCTGGCGGACAATGCGGAGAGCGTGCGGCGGGAGGTCGAGGCGTGGGGCGTGAAGGGGCTGGCGGTGGCCGTCGATCTCACGAAGCGCGCCGAAGTGGAGCGCGCGGTGGCCGAGGTGGTAGGACAGTTCGGCCAGCTCGACATCGTGGTGAACAACGCCGGCTGGGACAAGATGGAGATGTTCCTCGACAGCGAGGAAGAGACCTGGGACAAGATCATCGCCATCAACTTCAAGAGCGTCCTCTACGTCTGCAAGGCAGCGCTGCCGCACCTGGTGAAGCGCGGTGCGGGGCGGGTGATCAGCATCGCCTCGGATGCCGGGCGGGCGGGGTCCACGGGGGAGAGCGTGTACTCTGGCACCAAGGGGGCCATCATCGCCTTCTCGAAGACGCTGGCCCGGGAGATGGCGCGCCACCAGGTCACGGTGAACGTCGTGTGCCCCGGCCTCACCGAGACGCCGTTGCTCCAGGGAATCCGGGCGCAGTCCGAGAAGACGGCGCGGGTGATCGACGCCGTCACCCGCGCCATCCCGCTGGGACGGGTGGGCCAGCCCGAGGACATCGCCGGCGCCGTGGCTTTCCTCGCGTCCCCCGCGGCGGCCTTCATCACTGGCCAGACGCTCAGCGTCTCCGGTGGCCTCACGATGGCCTGAGCCGCGGCGGGAGGAGGGACGAGCCATGCTGTGCGGACATTCGGGGAAGGGCATGATGATGGCCGGGCTGATCCTGACCGTGATCGGTGCCGTCATCGTGCTGGTCCGGACTTTCCAGGTTCCGGGGTACTGGATCCCCTTGCTGGTCGGCGTGGCGCTGCTGCTGATCGGCGCCCTCCGTCGCAGCCATGCGGGCGGCTCCTGAGGCGCCACACCCGAGCGCAGGCCGCGCTTCTGATGGAATCACGCCAAACCGAGAAAAGGAGACTGCGATGAGCGATCGACCGCAGGCCATCGACATCATGTACTACGTGGCGACGCCGGAGTTCATGGCCAAGTGGGCCGACGCCAAGAAGGGTGAGCTCGTCTGCCGCATGGAGCGCGCCATCGGCAGCCTGCCCCAGTTCGAGTCCATTCCGACGATGCTCAAGAAGATGGACGAAGCCGGGGTCGAGAAGGTGTTCATCACGCAGACCAAGATGTGGTCGTACTGGAACAAGTGGATGTACATGGACACGACGCTCGAGGAGGTGACGCAGTACACCGAGAAGTATCCGGACCGCTTCGTGGGGCTGGCGGGCTACAACCCCTTCCGCATCAAGGAGAGCCTGGCGGAGATCGAGCTGGCCGTGAAGAAGCACAACTTCAAGGGCGTGTACGTCCACATCTACGGCTTCGACATCCCGCTGCACGACCGGAAGATGTACCCGCTGTACGGGAAGTGCGTGGAGCTGGACGTGCCGGTGTCGATGCAGGTCGGGCATGTGCTCGAGTCCATGCCGAGCGAGCACGCCCGGCCGATGTACCTCGACCAGGTCGCCTGTGACTTCCCGACCCTGCGCATCCTGGGCGCCCACACCGGTTGGCCGTGGGTCGAGGAGCTGATCAGCGTCTGCTACAAGTGGGACAACGTGTGGTTCGGGGTGGACGCCTGGATGCCCAAGTACCTCAAGCCCGAGATCTTGAACTTCATCAACAGCCGCATGGGCATGGACCGGGCGGTGTGGGGCACCAACGGGCTGCCGTGGAAGGAGAGCCTCGACCAGGTGGACGGGCTGGGCTTGCGGCCGGAAGCCCGGCAGAAGCTGATCCGGGACAACGCCAGGGAGCTGTTCAAGATCTGACGAGGGGAGAGTCGATGCCGCTGCCGACCCAGATTCTGATCGAGGAGCACCGCGTGATCCTGCACGCGCTGGACACCCTTGCCCGCGGCGCCGACCACCTCCGTGCCGGCGGGGCGCTGCCGGACGCCTGGTGGGAGGAGCTGGTGGAGTGGTTCCGCGCCTTCGCGGACCGGAACCACCACGCCAAGGAGGAGGCGGCGCTGTTCCCGGCGCTGGTGAAGCACGGAGTCCCGCAGGAGGGAGGGCCGGTGGGCGTCATGCTGGAGGAACACAGGCAGGGGCGGGCCCTCATCGTCGCCATGGCGGCAGGGGACCCACTGCAGCGGGCGGACAAGGCCCGGCAGTACGTGATACTCCTGCGGCAGCACATCGACAAGGAGAACGACATCCTCTTCCCGATGGCGGACGAGGCGCTGGACGACGGGGCGAAGCGTGCCGTCGGGCGCCAGTTCGAGGCCATCAAGGCGGAGCAGGGCAAGACCGCCTCCATGGCCTGGGCCGAGGGCGTCGTGAGCCGGTTGGCCGCCGCGCTTGGCTAGGGTCTGTGCGCTCCGCTGGCCGGTGGCGGGCACGGCCTGCCAGGCGAGCGTCAGGCTCGACGAGGCCCGCTGAGAGCCCCTCGCGGTCAAGGGATCCCGCGGAGCTCAGGCGCGGAGGAGGGCGAGGCCGAGCATGACGATGGCCAGCGTCACCAGCACGTTGATCCGCGCCAGCCACGAGGCGCGGCTCCGCGCGGAGGGGTGTGCGCCCGGGGCGCCGGCGCGGGGGCCCAGAACGAAGTCGTGGAAGGCGCTCAGGATCAGCGCCAGGATGACGAGGCCGAGCTTCCAATGGAAGCGAGGCGAGGCCAGCAGGAAGGAGTAGAGCCAGAGGTTGACCAGGCCCGTCGCGACGAGCACGCCGATGGCGATCCAGCCCACGGTGCGGAAGCGCAGGCCCAGCTCGTGGACGAGCCTGCTCCTGAGCGCGGGATCCTCGAGCCTCCGGGTGACGGGGACGAGCACCAGCGCGATGAAGAACATGCCCCCGATCCAGGTGACCGCGGCCAGGACGTGAAGCCAGCGGACGACGAGGGACAGGGACATGCCGCGAAGGATAGCACAGCCGGGCTCAGGCGCGGCGGGCGCGGGATGCCACGTACCGAGTTCTGGACCGACCGCACCGTGGGCTGGTACGCCCGCGCCCTGGCGCGGAGCGACTTCGCCGCCAAGGTGGTCGCCGCCATCGGGCCCGCCCTCGCTGGCTGCCGTGACGCCCTCGACGTCGGCGCTGGCTGCGGCGCGCTGGCGCTGCCCCTGGCGCAGCGCCTCGAGCGCGTGACGGCGCTTGAGCCCTCGCCGGCCATGGCGCGAGGGCTCAGGCAGGCCGCTGCCGCGGCGGGGCTCGGCAACGTCACCGTCGTGGAGGCGGCGTGGGGAGAGGTCGACGTGGCGCCCCACGACCTCGTGGTCTGCGCCCATGTGGGCGAGCTGCTGAAGGCCGGCTCGGCCTTTCTCGCCGCCACGCCGGCCCTGACCCGCCGGCTCCTCGTTCTGGTGAGGGACGCGCCCCGGGCAGAGGACCAGGACAAGTTCTTCTACCGGGAGCTGTACCCGGCGCTGCTCGGCCGGGTCTACGAGCACCGCTCGCATGCCAGCGAGACGCTGGCGGGGCTCCG
Organism: Candidatus Rokuibacteriota bacterium; assembly: GCA_016188005.1. Taxonomy (NCBI): domain Bacteria; phylum Candidatus Rokuibacteriota; species Candidatus Rokuibacteriota bacterium. The sequence goes on from JACPIQ010000104.1 coordinate 17,708, forward strand.
GGCCGTCGGCATAGAGCCCCGAGTGACGACCATCGAGTACTCCTCGGACCAGCCCTTCGAGGACCTCGACGAGGCCTGCGACTTCTGGATGACCTACATGGGGCTGGAGGGACAGCCGCCCCGGGACTACCTCAAGGGATTTCTGAGTGAGCGTCTCGTAAAGACTGACGGCAAGTGGAGAGCGCCGTTCAGAAAGACAGCCGTGCTCTTCATCTGGTCACCAGGTCACCCCGTGCGGCGTCCCGGGCGGCCCGGATGAGCGGGGGGAAGCTGTAGGTCGGCACGGCGCAGCCTGGGGCCACGAAGAAGCCCGAGGGCCCGGCCGCCGCCCTGGCGCGTTGCACCTGCTCCCGGATCACCGCGGCCGATACGTAGGGGAAGTTCACGTGGTCGATGCCGGCCATGAGGGGCAGCGGCGTGAGCTTGCGCACCTCGGCGATGCCGGGGCCCCCATGGAGATCGGACCAGGACAGTGCATGCACCGGGTAGTCGAGGAGCCGGTCGAGGTAGAGGGCCTCTCCATGAGCATGCAGTACGTGGCACTCGCCGAGCCCCCGCACCGTCTCCAGCAGGGCGAGGTCGAAGGGGCGCATGAAGCGCTCGAACTGCTCCCGCGTCAGGCTCTCGGCCGTGGCCGGCACCGAGAAGAAGATGCCGGCGGCGCCGCGCTGGAGACTCGCCCGGGCATAGGCGATGAGGTTGTCGTTGACCACCTGGAGGGCGCGCTCCAGCGCGGTGGGGTGATCGGTCATGAGGGCGCCCATGGCCTCCTTGACGAGGTTGCGGCGCAGCGTGTTCCACGCGTTGAAGACGGTGTCCACGAAGAGCGCCTGGCCCGACAGCGCCCGGGCGATCAGCTCGACGGCCCTGAGTTGAGTCCCCAGCGGCGTCTCCAGGGGATCGAAGGGGCCCAGGCGCGCGAGGTCCGCGGGCGTGGCCATGACCTCCAGCCCCGCGGGCATCGGGTAGTCGTAGTCGTTCATGACCTTGAGCAGATCCAGATCGTAATGGGCGAAGAAATCGAGATGCACCTGGGCCGCCCGCTCGGCGGGCGCGTGCTGGTTGCCGAAGTGGTACCACATGGTGAAGGGGGGCCGGTCTGGCGCCTTTCCGGCCAGGGCCGCTCGAACACGCTCGATCTTGTTCATGGGGCCTCCCGTGGCCAGAGCCTGGGGGTACGCCTTCCGCATCACGGGGTCGTTGACCCGGGTTCGCCGTCGTGTCGGCGAGCACGACGCGGCCGGCGTGGACGATTCTAGACCAGGGCGGTGAGGCGGACCAGCGTTGACGCGAGGCTACCGGAGCGTGAGGCCGGCATCCTCGGAGAACTCGATCAGCAGCGCCTGCCCCGGCTTGATCTCCACGTCCTTCTCGAGCGTGAAGCGGCGCGGCCGGTCCTGGTCGCGGTCGGCGTGGCCGTCGGCGAGGGTGACCTGGAGCCGGCGGCCGCCGGGAGCGACCGGGACTTCCTCGTAGGCGAAGGTGGGGCCGTCGCCGCGGAGGCCGCCAGGCGAATAGCTCTTCCGGAGCCGGGGTTGGCCGTCCACCGACGAGCGCAGGAAGGCCCGGAGGTCGTCGGCGTAGAAGAAGTAGACGACGGCGGCGAAGAGTGGCGGCTGGAGGAGGGTCAGGATCAGCGTGTCGAGGCGGTGCTGCCGCGTCTCGGCGTTCCAGCCGAAACAGGCGGTGAGGAGCGTGTCGGCCCACGGCCCCATGCCGGGACCCACGAGCAGGAAGGCCACGGTCAGGGCCCCGAGGCCGAACATGGCCAGGAGCAGACAGGGCGCGAACAGCCGGTGGGTGAAGAACTCCGTCGGCGTCGTCATCTCTCCCTCCCTCGCGCCCCAGTGTGCCCCCGGGGGCACACTGGCCGTTATGACGGAGATCATCCTCGCCCGGCGCGGGCACCCGGGCTTCGCCACGCCCGCCCCCGCCGGAAGCTCGGGTGGCGCGACCTACCTCGGGCGATTCGTGAGCCCGTCCGTTGACGGCCGGGGGGGGAGGTCCTCCCCGTGGAACCGTGGCTTCTGCGCGCTGCCGGAGCCGGCGCCCTCGATCTCGTGGCTCGTTCCGTGGCGTGGCAGCGGGTGGCGACTCAGCGTGTTCCGCGGGGAGGACCTCCCGCCCCGGCAGCGCGTCGGCAGGAGCTGGCAATTCCTTGCGTTGGGGCGGGGGGTCGGGTATGATCCGCGGGACCTCAGCGGGCGTGGGCTCTCCAGGCGCCGCGGGGGTCAAGACAACCACGTGAAGATCTGCCTGATCGCGCCGAGGAATCCCGAGTCCTTCTGGACCTTCGACCGTATCCTGCCGAGCCTCGGGAAGCGCTGTGCCTTCCCGAACCTCTCGCTGCCCACGGTGGCGGCGCTCACGCCGCCGGGTCACGAGATCGTCTGCTGCGACGAGAACGTCGAGCCCATCGACTGGGACACTGACGCCGACATCGTGGGGATCACCGGCTACGTGGTCCACAAGACGCGCATGTTCCAGATCATCGAGGAGTTCCGCCGGCGCGGGAAGTTCGTGGTGGCCGGCGGACCCTTCGCCTCGCTCTGCCCCGAGGAGTTGCGCGGGCGCGTGGACGTGCTCTTCGTGGACGAGGCCGAGTACACCTGGCCGCAGTTCATCCGGGACTTCGAGGCGGGCTCGTGGCAGGCGGAGTACCGGCAGGACGAGAAGCCGAGCATGCTGGACTCGCCGCTGCCGCGCTTCGATCTCCTCAAGGTCGGGCGCTACCGCAGCATGGCCATCCAGTTCGCCCGCGGCTGCCCCTTCAACTGCGACTTCTGCGACATCATCGTCATGTACGGCCGCCGCCCCCGGACCAAGTCGGTCGCGCAGGTCATGACCGAGGTGGGGGAGATCCACCGGCTCGGGGTGCGGAACATCTTCGTCGTGGACGACAACTTCATCGGCAACAAGAAAGAAGCCAAGAGGCTCCTCATCGCCCTCGCCGAATGGCAGACCGCCCGCGGGTACCCCGTGGAGTTCATGACCGAGGTATCGCTGAACGTGGCGCAGGACGACGAGCTGCTGGCCCTCATGAAGCGGGCCCACTTCGCGACCATCTTCGTGGGCATCGAGTCTCCGCGCAAGGCGAGCCTCGAGTCCACCGGGAAGACCCAGAACATGCGGGAGGACATCCTCACCTCGGTCCACCGCATCCAGGCCGCCGGCATCGAGGTCATGGCCGGCATGATCGTCGGGTTCGACGGCGACGACGCGGAGATCTTCGAGGAGCAGTTCCGCTTCATCCAGGACGCCCGCATCCCCATCTCCATGACGGGCATGCTCAACGCGGTGCCGAAGACTCCGCTCTACGACCGGCTCAAGAAGGCGGGGCGCCTCATCGCCGAGTCTGTGGGCGACCAGTTCGTCTTCACCAACATCGTGCCGAAGGGGATGTCGCGGCTCGAGCTGTACGAGGGGTACCGGCGGCTCCTCGAGCGGCTCTACGACTACGGCAACTACCGCCGCCGCTCCATGGCGCTGATCCTGGGGCGGGGGGCGCGCGACGGCTCCCGGCTCGTGGCGGCGCGCGGGGACCTGGCGCTCTTCCTCCGGATCGTCTGGGCCTGCGTGCTCAACGCCTCGCCCCGGCGCGCCTGGCTGACGGTGTCGATGATCCTCGAGACCGCTCTCCGGCGTCCGCGCCGCGTCCGTGACGCCGTGACGCTGGCGCTGATGCACAAGCACCTCTACGAGTACTCCCGCCACACGGCCACGCGGCTGGAGGCGCTGATCCGCGAGCTCCGGGAGCTGCCGGCCGCGGGGCTTCTGCCCCTGGCCGAGGCGAAGCCCGACCCCTCGTAGTCCCCCGCTACCGGAGCCTGAGCAGGAGGACGTCCCGGCCCATCTGGGCGTGCTCGTCCTTCTGCGCGTCGTCGTGGATGGACACCGCGAAGTGAAAGGGGCCGAGGGTGACGACGTACTCGTCGCCGCGCCTCAGCCACTCCTGGACGGGGAGCGTTCGCCCGTCCCAGAGATGCAAGAGCGCGGCCGCGAGGAGCGCCAGCCTCACGCGCCCCGCGCGGCGCGCGAGGTGCGCGGCTAGAAGCCTCGGGTGAGGATGACGATGAGGCTCCAGTCGACCTCCCTGGCGCTCGTCACCGGGAGGTGGATCCCGGCCCGGAGATTCCACCCCTCGGCGGGTTCCACGCTCACTCCGGGGGTGAGGTAGAGCTGTACCCGCTCCGTCAGAGGATCGCCCCGGTGGAGGACCGTCACGCTGTTCAGCTCGAGCAGCGCCGCCAGCCACTCCAGCGGGGAATAGGTCACCGTGAGATTGGCCGTGACGCCATGCTCCTTGTGCGGCCTTACCGGATCGCCACCCTCCTCCTCCGGCTCCTGCTCCCGCGGGCGGTTGATCTGCCAGCGATAGAAGACATCCGCCTGGACGCTCCACGCGCCCAGCCCCTTGCCCGCGGCGAGGAAGGGCGCCACGGCGAATTGCCCGCCCAGCTCCCGCCGCTCGCTCCCGGTGGGGAGGGTCAGGGCAAGGCCTCCGGCAAGGGCGAACTGCTTGGCGGGCAGCAGCACGGGGGCGTATTTCAGCATGAGGCCCACATCGCCCATGCCGGCCTCGGTGGGCTCCGGGCCCACGGGGTCGCGGACGACCACCGGAAGCACCAGCTTGACGCCGAAGGACGGCACGGGCGCGTACTGGAGACTGCTCAGGCCGAAGACGTATCCCCACTCCGTCTCGGACTTCGACATGGTGAAGCTTCCCTCGACCTCGGTGCCGGGCACGGCGCCCTCGGTGATCAGGGTCGCGGGCAGGCTCACGCTCTCGGCCTCCTCGCCCCAGGCGGCAGGAGCGTGGGGAGACATAGCAAGGACCAGCGCCAGGAGAGCTGCCGTGACGATTCGTGATGTCATCGAGCTCACTCCTATTTTAGCAGGAGCTTCAGTGCGTTCCGCCCCGTGTGCGAGTGCTCCTCATCCCCCTCGTTGTCCGAGAGGAGATGGGCGATCCGCCATCTCCCCTCCGTTGGGCGCGCCCTTGACGCTCAGCGAGAGATCGCCGGCTCGCTGGGCGGCGCCGTCCGGCCGAGAAGCACCCAGGCCAGGAGCCCGATCGCGTAGACCGCCAGCGTCGCCAGGACCTCGAACGGTCTCGGCGCGTACCCCCCGTTGCCGTAGAGCGGGTGTGCGTGGCCGAGGGCCGTCGTGATGACCAAGCTCCATCGCTCGACCAGTACGGCCACCACGACCAGGAGGGCCGCGAGCCCGATCCGGGCTGTCGTCGGACCCCGTGGCTGCGCGAGCAGGAAGAACGGAGCCATCACCCCTCCCAGGAGCGCAAACCAGAAGAACGGGGCATAGGCGCCTCTCACCAGCTCCGCGAAGAGATGGGCACCCGCCGGCTCCCGCGTCGCGATGACCAGCTGCATTTCGAGGAAGAGGCTATACCCCAGGATCGGGACGAGGAGGAGAAGAACGCGTCCCAGCCCGAGGATGATGTGCTCGCTCACCTGGAACCCGAGGAACGCCCGACTCACGACCGCGGTGACGACGACGAGCGCCAGGCTGGAGGCCAGGGAGGAGACGTAGAACAGGGCCGCGACGGCGACAGCGTACGCCCCGAGCTCGGCGTCCAGGAGGCCGATGATCCAGGCCGGGACCGAATGCAGGAGCACGACCGCCGGGACGAGGATCACGGTGAGCTGGCCGAGGGTCGGCCCGCGCGCCGGGGTCGTGTACGCGAGGGCGAGGCCGAGCGCCACCAGCCGGTAGACCATGCGTGCTGGCAGCCGCGGCGCGAGCGAGAGAAGCAGGTCCGCGCGGGTGGCGAGGTAGCCGAGGGCGAGGGCGTTGGCCAGGTACGTGGCGAGGATCATCAGGTGGAAGCCCGGGACCCGGGTGAAGCGGATCCCGCTCAGGAGGTGCCAGAAATGTCCGAGCTGACCCAGGTCCAGCGCGAGAAAGACCGTCGCCACGAGCAGGCTCGACATCGCGCCCAACTCGGCGATACGGGCCACCGGCCTTGCCCGCTCACCTCCGAGGGCGTGCGCCATCGTCCCGACGACGATGGCCCCCGCCCCGGCTCCAATGAAGAAGATGAAGTTGACGAGGAAGAGTGCGCAGGTCACGTGATCGCCGATCCGCGCGGAGGCCAGCCCCACTCTCGCGGGAAGGGAGTGGAGGAAGATCGCCAGCGTGAATCCGAGGAGCAGCGAGTATACCTTCCGGCCGCCGATCAAGGGGAGACAGCATTCCCGTCCCCGGGGCCCGGGCGACGACTCGGACTTGAGGCAGGCGAGCGGGTCAGGCAGCTGCGAGCCCCTGAAGGTGGGACGCTCCATGCATCGCCTCCGCCACGGCGATGGCCCCTGCCGGGTCACTCGTAGCTGATCGAGAGTCTCCCGAACAGCTCGTTTCGCCAGCCGACCGCCGAGCCTCGTGCTTCGAAGTCGGTCCCCCGGTACTCGACCCCCGTCTGAACCGTGAACCAGGGGCGCTTCGCCGCACTCCGAGGGCACGCCCGGCACCCAGCCCTCCGGCCGCGGCGTGCGACCCCCGCTCACTTCTCCGGCAGGGTCTGCGAGTAGGCCAGGATGTCGAGGACATCTTGCAGGCTCCACCCCAGCTCCACTCCGGTGAGCATCGGTGGATCCGACCCTGGCTGGCCGGAACGGACCTTGTGGATGAACTCCCAGGGATTCTCGTTGGCCACCGTCCCCACATACTCGGGTTCGGCCGGCTTCCCGAAGTTCAGCTTGGTTCCCTCGGGACCGTGGCAGGCGGTGCAAACCATGGCCAACTGCTTGCCATGGGCAACGTCCGCTTTCATCGGCTTCTTCGTCTTGGCGTCAACAACGCTGGCCAGATCGACCAGCCCGTGCTTCAGGAAGGTGGCGAGGTTGGTCAGCGCAGCCTCATCCAGCACCGGAGAGAAATCGTGCTTGGGATTGGTGGAGCCCTTCAGGATGGCCTTGAGCTGATCCACGCTCTTGGCCTGGGCGGCCAGGACCCCCGGGAACCCGGTCTTGTGGGAGCCGGACCCGTAGAGGCCATCCGTCCCCCGATAGTCCCAGCCATGACATTCCTTGCACCGCCACGTATCCAGCCCCTTCCGCTTGTTGGTGGTCTGCGTCGCCCACAAGGGATGATTGCCGGCGGGCTCCTTCACGCCGGCCACCGCCTTCCACCACTTGTCGTAGAGCTTCCCCCCCACGGCCACGCTGCTCGGCGACGGGCCCTGCGCCGCGGCGATGTTCGTGAGGGCGAGTCCGGCGGCCATGAGCCAGACGCAGATCCAAACGATCACGGTGGACTTCATCGTTCGTCCTCCCTTTCTCCGTCGTGCCCTCGAGACCGTCACGGCGACACCGTTCGGGCCAGGGCCAGTTTGACGCTCTCCTCCAGTCGGGCGATGGCGATGGGCTTCTCCAGGACCGCCCGCACCAGCCCCTGGGTCTCCGCCGCCCGGACCTCCGGACCGGAGATCGAGACCAGCGCGATGACGCCGAGGTTGGGGAACTCCGACCGCAGCCGGCGGACCTGGGCGAGCTCCTCCGGCCCGAGCTCCTCCAGGTCGGCGACCACCACGGACACCGGGAGGCGCCGGAGCCGGGACTCGGCCTCCGGCCAGCCGAGCGCCCGGGCCACCAGGAGCCCGTTCCCCGTCAGGGCCCGCGTCAGGCCCTCTAGGCTCGTTGCATCAGGCGAGACCACCAGCACCGATTCTGGCTGAACCATCGGGCCTTCACGGGCAGCACAGGTCGGGCCAGATTCGGAGGTGGCAAGGCCCCGGCGTGAAACGAGGCGTGAGACCCCTTCCGGAGCGGGAGGTTGGGCGACACGACTGGGGCGACGCCCGGGGGGAGCTGCAACGTCGGATCGGTCAAGACGACTCGACCGGTGGCCGGGGGCCGGTCAAAACGACAGGCTACGGGAGGGCGAACTCCTGGATCTTGCGGTAGAGCGTTTTGAGGCCGATGCCCAGGATCTCGGCGGTCTTCCGCCGGTTCCCCCCGGTCGCCAACAGCGTCCGCGCGATGGCCTGGCGCTCCAGCTCGCGCAGCGTAGCGCTCGGCGCGCGCTCGCCCGCCTCGGCGGTTCGCTCGTCGCCCCGCACGGCGGCGGGAAGATCGGGGGCGGTGATGGGCCCCCCCTTCGAGAAGACGAGCATCGATTCGGTGACGTGCTGGAGCTCGCGGACGTTGCCGGGCCAGGCGTAGCGGCAGAGGAGCGCCAGCGCGTCGCTGGTCACCTCGGGGACCGACTTCCCCCACCGCTCGGCGAAGACGCGGAGGAAGTGAGCCAGCAGCACGGGAATGTCCTCGGCCCGATCACGCAGCGGCGGCACGGGGAGGGGAACGACGTTGAGCCGGTAAAAGAGGTCGTCGCGGAACGCGCCCTCGGCGACCAGGCCCTCCAGGTCGCGGTTCGTCGCCGCGATGACCCGGACATCGACCCGGAGCGTCTCGCCGCCCCCCACCCGCTCGAACTCCTGCTCTTGGAGGACGCGAAGGAGCTTGGCCTGGGTCGGGGGGCTCATGTCGCCCACCTCGTCCAGGAACAGCGTGCCCCCGTGGGCCAGCTCGAAGCGGCCCTTCCTCCGATCCTGGGCGCCGGTGAAGGCGCCCCGCTCGTGGCCGAACAGCTCCGACTCGAGCAGCCCCTCGGGCAGGGCGGCACAGGACACCTTCACAAAGGGGCGGTCGGCCCGGCGGCCTCCGTAGTGGATGGCGTGGGCCACCAGCTCCTTCCCGGTCCCGGTCTCGCCGAGGACCAGCACCGCCGCGTCGGTGGCGGCGACCTGCTGGATCGCCTCTCGCAGGCGCTGCATCGGCGCCGACCTCCCGAGGAGATGCTTGAGGCCGGCCGTCTCGCGCAGGCGCAGCTTCAGCTCGCGATTCTCCTGGGCCAGCCTCCGGGACTCGAGGGCGTGGTGGAGGAGCAGCTCCAGCTTCTCCAGGTGGATCGGCTTCGTGAGGAAATCGTAGGCGCCCTTCTTCATGGCCTCGACGGCGACGTCCACCGTTCCGAAGGCGGTGAGGATGACCACGATGGTGTCGGGGAAGTCGGCGCGCACCCGCTCCAGGACTGCCAGGCCGTCGCCACGGGGCATCTTGAGGTCAGTGAGGAGGACGTCAACGGGCTCCGTCGCCAGGAGGGCCAGCGCGCTCGCGCCGTCCGGCGCCGTCAGGGTTCGGTACCCGGCCCGCGTCATGGCCCGGCTCAGGCTCTCCCGGGTCCGGGCGTCGTCCTCGGCCACGAGGATGACGTGGTCCGTCCGCTCAGCGCTCATGGCTCCTCGCCGCCGGGAGGCGGACGATGAAGGCGGCGCCGCCCTCGGCCCGGTTGTGGCAGGTGACGGTGCCCCCGTGCTCCTCGACGATCCGCCGGACGATGGGCAGCCCCAGGCCGAGGCCGTCCGCCTTGGTGCTGACGAAGGGGACGAAGATCAGCTCCTGCTGCGCCTCGGGGATCCCGGACCCCGAATCGGTGACCGTGATCTCCACCCACTCGCCGTTCTGTCCGACCTCCAGGCCCAGGCTCCCGCCGGTGGGCATCGCCTGGAAGGCATTGTGGGCGAGGTTGAGGAGCACTTGGCGGAGCTGATCCGGGTCCGCCCTGACCGGAGACACGGTCGCCCCCCGGGAGTCGACGCCGACGCCAGCAGCTGCCGCCCGGGGCCCCAGGAGCCCCAGGATCTCCCCGACCAGCGGGACGACCTCGACGTCCTCCAGCCGGGGCCGGGGCAGACGGGCGAAATTGACGAACTCCTCCAGGGTCCGGTTGATGCGGGTGATCTCGTACTCCACGCCGACGAGGGCGGCCAGGATCTCGCCCAGGGGAGGCGGCGCGGCCTCCGCCGAGAGCTCGCGGCGGAGGAGGTGGACGTTGATGGTGAGCGAGTTGAGGGGGGTGCGGATCTCGTGCGTCACCCTGGCCGCGATCTGGCCGGTCACCGCGATCCGCTCGGACCGGATGAGCTCGGCCTGCGTGGCCTGCAGTCTCGCTGCCGTGTCCTCGAGCTTGCTTGTCCTCTCCTTGACCTGCCGCTCGAGCTCCGCCTGGAAGTTCAACCGCTCGGCCTCGTGCGCCTCCAGCCGCTCCGTCATGACGTTGAACGCCTGGGAGAGGTGCCCCACCTCGTCCCCGGAGCGGACGGGAACGCGCGCGGAGAGGTCACCGGCGGCGACGCGCAGGGCGGCCCGGGCGAGACGGCCGATGGGCGAGACCAGGCGCCGGGACAGGAAGCGGTTGCCCAGGAGGAGAAGCGATGCGCCGCTCAGCGCGAACATCACGTAGAGGCTCGAGATCAGGAACATCCGACGCTGGGTTCCGTCGATGGCGCGCTCGACCTTCCGCTGGTGTACGGCGTGCAGCTCCTCGACGATTCCCGCGACCCGCTCATGGGCCAGATCGTTGATGGCCACCACCTCGGCGGCAGTGGGTGGCTGGGCTCGGCCCAGGGCCTCGAGCACCGCTCCGGAGGCGAGCTCGAGCTCAGTCACCAGGGCCCGTAGCTGCGAGAGGCGGATCAGCTCCTGGCGCGCCTCGTCGCTGCCCTGGGTCCGCTCGAAGGCATCGTATGCGGCGATCCGCCGCTTCAGCTCGTCGAGGATCTCTGCGGGAGACGGGTGCCCGGGCGCGGCATTGCCCAGGAGCGCCAGGTGGAGGTGAGCGACGAAGTGGTGAACGGTGTCGTGGATCCGATTGATGGCCTCGACCTCGTGCTGCCGCTGCCGTCCCTCTTCCACTCCCGCGGAGATGGTCCAGGCCAGTAGCACGGAGATCCCGCCCACCACGAGCACGAGGACGAATCCCGCCCCGATGGCGATGTTGATCCGCCGGCCGATTCCCGCGCGCACGCTTCGGTTTGCCCTCCCTGCTGTCTCGGGTCAACCCCTACCTTAGCAGGAAGCTGGCCTGCCAGCCGCATGAGCGTATGCGCTTGATTCGTGTGGCCTACACCTCCCCGGGCAGGAGCTTGGACCCCGTGACGCCCTTGCGCAGCACCCCGTGGCAGCCGGCGCAGCGGTCGAGAGGGCGTCCCCGGCCCACGCGGCGGTGAAGAGGAGAACCGTGAACGGGGACAGCGCGCGTCTCGTGACGACCTCCTTGGAACGGCGAGCGGAGGGACGAGGGTCTCCGTTACCAGCGTCGAGCCACGACGTCGATGACCACGCCCAGGAACAGGAGCAGGAGGAACAGGTTCGAGGCGTGGAAGTTCGCGAAGGCGAGCCGCCGGTCCGCCGGCCGGCTCGCGAGTTGAAGGTTGCGACCCAGCAGGAGTCCGCCGCCGCCGACCACCCCGACGAGATAGGCCCAGCCGAGCATGCCGAGGGCGAAGGGGAGCAGGCTCGAGGCCAGGAGCCCCAGCGTGTTGAGGAGGATGCTCCGGGCGGTGCGGGCTTCCCCCTTGACCGCCGGGAGCATGGGGATCAGGGCCCCCGCAGAGTCGGTCTTGTAGGCGATGGCCAGCGACCAGAAATGCGACGGGCTCCAGAAGAAGAGGACGGCGGCGAAGATCACCGGCGGCAGGCAGAGCTCGGGGCGGGCCAGCGCGCCACCGGCGAGCACCGCGAAGGAGCCGGCCAGTCCCCCGATGACCACGTTGAGCCAGGAGCGCCGCTTGAGCCAGATCGTGTAGACGACCACGTAGGTGAAGGCGCCGAGCGCCACGTGCAGCGCCACCAGCCGGTTGAGCTGCCAGAGGGCCAGGCTCACGGCCAGGAGCATCATCCCCAGCCCCAGCGCCACCACGTGCCAGCCGTGGCGGATGCGGCCCGAGGGCAGCGGGCGGCGCGCGGTGCGAGGCATCCGGGCATCCAGGTCCCGATCGAGGAAATGGTTGAGCGCCCCCGCCCCGCCGGCGGCCATCACGGTGACGACGAAAAGGAGCCCGAGCGACGGCAGCGAGAGCCCTGCGGGGGCTGTGGCCACGTAGCCCAGGACGGCGGACATGCCGATGAAGGATCCAACACGGAGCTTGAGCGACTCGAGGTAGGCGGCGATCAGCATTGGCGCCTCCGCGGGACGAGGGGGAGGCCCGTGTTGATCACGAAGGCCAGCCCGCCCAGGATCGCCAGGACGGAGCCTGCCCCCATGATGTTCATGCCCAGGATGACCTGCGCGCTGGCCCAGGTGAAGCCGAAGGTCTTGCGGGGAGCGCCATGCCCCCCCGCCCAGTGCATGCCGAGCATGATGCCCAGCACCCCGATGCCGTAGAGGTAGGGCTGCCACCGCGTGAGACGCTCGCTCCACGGGCGGCGGCCGCAGATCTCCAGCAGCATGGGCGCGAGCCCCATGTAGGCCAGCGTCACCGCGCCCACCATGCCGTGGTAGTGGGCCGGCACGCGCGTGTCCTGGGTGAAGCCGATGATCCCCATCACGCCGCCCACGGCGAAGAGCCCGAAGGAGACCACCGTGCCGCCGAACAGCGGACTTGCCCAAGGCAGCGGGCGTCGGGCCGCCATCGAGGCGGCCAGCGCCATGAAGAAGATGGGGACGCCAGCGGCGCCGAGGCCGCCGAAGGTGAGGACGGTAATGAGGTGGTTGATGAGCAACTCCTCCGGCCGCCACACGAGGTACGAGGCCGCGGCCGCCGTCATGAAGGGCAGAAGAACCCAGAGGAGCATCCGGAGGACGCGGCGCGCCGGGAAGGCGGTGCCGAGCGCCACGGCGATGGCGACCATCCACGCCGAGGCCATGCCGGTCACGTGCAGGTACTGGAGGATGTGGCCACCGCCCCAGACGAGAGCGCGGAGCGAGTAGCCGAACGGGAGCGAGGCGTCCAGGCGCGCCCAGGCCAGCGCGACGGCCGCGACTGAGAGCAGCATGGCCACGGCCCCCGCCGCCATGGCGAGCCCCTCCGGAGTCCCTGGGGGCGCCCCGTCGCGCCGCGCGCGCCGCTCCCCCTGGAGGGTCGCCGCCAGATAGGCCGCGGCCTGGAGGCTCACGCCCGCCGCCACCAGGACCAGGCCGCCCCAGAAGAAGGGCTGATCGATCACCGGGAGATAGTCGTTGAGGTACGGCTGGCCCGTGGCCAGGAAGGCGGGCACCGCCATGGCCGCCGAGCCCATGCAGGCCAGCCCGAGCGCGGCCCACGAGGCGCCCGCGCTCAGCGGGTAGTTGGCGCGCCAGGCAACGTAGACCATCACCAGGACCGTGGTGCGGCCTGCTTGCGCGCCATGGCTCTCGCCCTCCTACCTCACGTGGATGGGAGCTCCGGCTGCCGATGGCGACGAGGGTAGGAGGAGATGCAGGCCGCCCCTATGATTCACGTCATAAGGAGCGTGGACCTCCGGGCGCCGACCGGGCCCGGCCCGGACGGCGCCTCACCGCCAGGGGCGCTAGTGCCCGCCGCTGCCGTGCTGGCCGGGGGTGAGCACGCGGAAGAGGGCCGGCTGATCGGGCCCGCTGACCTCGATGGCGCCCAGCGCTCCCTTGTCCATCGCCCGGCTGATGCTGTGGTCGACCAGCAGGAAGCGGCCGGGGACATCCAGCTTCATCTCGACGACGGCGGCGCCGCCCGCGGGAATGAGCGTCGTCTGCACGTTCGTGTTGGGCGCGCCGCCGATGCCGGCCTCGGGATAGACGCGGTCGAAGATCTCGCCGATGACGTGGAAAGAGGAGATCAGGTTCGGGCCGCCATTGCCGACGAAGAGGCGCACGGTCTCCCCCACCTTGGCGGTGAGCGCGCCCTTGTCGAGGAGGGCGCCCATGCGGCCGTTGAAGACCACGTACTCGGCCTGCTCCTGGCCGAGCTTGGCCGGGTCGAGGGGTTGATGTCCCGGCTGGAGGGTCTTGCCCCTGGTGTAGAACTCGCCCTGCATGACGTAGTACTCGCGATCCACGCGCGGGAGCCCCTGCTCCGGCTCCACGAGGATCAGCCCGTACATGCCGTTGGCGATGTGAGTGGGCACGTGCGGGGTCGCGCAGTGGTAGACGTAGAGCCCTGGGTTCAGCGCCTTCCACTGGAAGGCGCCCTCCTGGCCGGGCCCGAGCTGGGTGACGGCGGCGCCGCCCCCGGGACCGGTGACAGCGTGCAGGTCGATGGAATGCGGGTTTCCGCTTCCAGGGGCGTTCCTCAGGCGCAGCTCGACGAGGTCGCCAGCGCGCACGCGGACGAAGGGGCCCGGGACGGTGTCGCCGAAGGTCCAGAAGGTGTACTGCACGCCGCTTGCGAGCGCGCCCTTGTGCTCCCTGGTCTCGATGCTCACCACGACCTTCGCGGGACCGGGGCGGTCCACGGGCGGGGGAACGAGCGGCGGCGCCGTGAGGATCGCCTGCACCAGCGGCAGGTCCGTGCCCTCGACGTCCTTCGCCGACGCGATCCTGCCCGGCTTCGGCGCCACCGCCACGACGAGCAGGCCCGCCGCGGCGAGCCCTGCGATGGCTGCGATCGTCCGTGTCATCTCTGTTGTCCTCCTGGAAGTCTGGGTTCGGTGTCCGCCAGGAGGTAATGCAAGCGATGTGCCGCCCGCCCGCCGTTTGCATAGCTGTCTGAATCAGGTGCTTGCGGAGCGTGGTGAAGGCAGTGCGGGAGGAGGTGTGGCGGCAGCGCCGCCCCGGCTGGGGCGGGGGAGGCCCCGGCAGACGGACTTGCAATGTGCCTAGGTCAATGGGGCCGCGAAAGGCTGATGCGATCGGGGGTCCACGGCGGGTCGAAGGTGAGCTCCACCTCTACCTGCTCGACGCCGGGAATGGCCATCACGGCGCCGCGGACCCAGCCTGGCATGACGTCGTGGATGGGGCAACCGGGGGTGGTGAGCGTCATGGTGATCCTGACGCCGCCCTCGCAGATCTCGATGTCGTAGACCAGTCCCAGCTCGACGACGGACATGCCGAGCTCGGGGTCGAAGACGGTGCGGAGCGCCTGCCTCACCTGCTCGGGCGTGACCCGGGGGCGCTGGTCGGAGCCGCCCGGCACGCCCACGCAGCCAGGATCCTCGGCCACCGGGCCCCGCGGGAGCGCGGAGGCGCGGGTCGTCTCCGAGATGGCGATGAAGGGCGCGCGGTCGGAGAGGCTCATAGAGCGGAGAGGCCGAGCGTGGTGGCGGGGGTGCCCGTCCTGCGGCTCGGGGCCAGATGCCTCAGCACACGGCCCAGGGACAGCGCGAAGGCCAGCGCCCCGAGCGTGACGATGGCGCCGGCGGTGCCGATCCACAGGGGATCGCCGGCGCCCACGGCCACGGCCAGCGCCGCGACCCCGACGGAGAGGAAGCCATGGGTCAGGCTCTCCCCGAGCGCCCACGGCAGCTGCGCCAGCGTCGGCACCGGCGCCTTGCCCACCAGGGGGCCGTAGACGCGATACCACACGAGGAAGGGGACGATCTTGAAGAGCATGCCGACGATGGTGAGGGAGGCCCACCCGCCGAGGGCGAGCACGCCGTAGGCGAGGGCCAGCCGTGGCCCTGCCAGGAGCCCGCCGGCAAAGCCGAGCCCCATGATGCCGGTCGGGACGAGGAAGGCCGTGCCGGTGAGGGCGCAGCGGAGTCCCCAGTCCAGCGCCGGGCGCTTCCGGTTCGCCACCATCCCCGCGACCCAGACCAGGTGGCCAACGGCTGCGGCCGCCACGCCCAGCGCCCCGGGGATCACGAGCACCGGCACGGCGAGGAGTCCGAGCACGACGGCGGCCCCGCCCAGGGGGAGGCCCCAGAGCTGCAGCGCGCCCGGCCAGCCCTTGGGATCGCGGGCGAGGAGGAACATCGGGTACACGCGCGCCGCCACGCCCAGGATCATGGGGGCCACCCAGCCGAGCAGCCCCAGGTGGAAGTGGGCGTGCAGGGTCGGGAAGAAGCCGCCCGGCAGGAACTTCCAGATCCGGTCCGCAGCCAGCCCGAGGCCGAAGAGGACGGTCAGTGCGAGACCGGCCAGTGCCACGGCCAGGAGGCGCGCGGTGAAGCTCCAGACCTTCACGGCGCGGAGGCTGGCCAGCGCATTGATCAGATGGACGGTGGCGCCGACGGCGACGACCCCCGCGGCCAGCGCGAGCCCGGGCCAGGTCCCGTTGTAGAAGTGGGCGAGCATGCCGGCGATGCCGGCGGAGAGGATGACGAATTGCCAGCGCGCGAGCCGCTCGCTCCAGATGGGCCGCTCGAGCACGATGGGGATGAGCTGGTAGCTGGCCCCCATGATGGTGAGCGTGATCCAGCCGAGCGTGACTGTGTGGACGAGCGCCACCACCCTCGGCTGGTAGTAGTGGCCCGACAGCGGGGCGGCGAACCACACGGTGCCGGCCGCGGCCAGGACGAAGGCCAGCGAGGCGGTGACCATGTAGCGCAGCGGCAGCGTGGGGGCCGACGCGCCGGCTCCCGGCCGGAGGGGCCTCACCCCGCGGCGCCCCGGCGCCGGATCAGGATGCGGACCACCCCGGCCTCGGGCTCGTCAGTCTCATGGGCGAAGCCGCGTTCGTCGAGCTGCGGGTAGAGGAAGAGCGGGCGACGGTCGTGAATCACCTCGATCGTGCCCCCACCGGCGAGCCCATCGAGCTGCTCGAGGACACGCACCATCGGCTGGGGCGGCTCGAGTCCCCGCACGTCGACGCGCACGAGGTGGCTCCCGCCAGCCGCCGCGCCTCCGGCTCCCGCCCCCTGCGGCGCCGGCCCGCTTGCCGCGGGCTCGCGGTAGAACCATATGCGCCAGTCGGCAGGGCCGAGGTTCTCCGTCCAGTGGGCGAGCCCGCGCTGGCCGAGCACGTCGTAGAGCGGGACCGGCTCGAAGGGGGCGCGGAGCACCAGGACGTCACCGTCGCGGAGCTCCTTCACTGCAGCCATGATGCGGGCGAAGGGCTCCTGGCCGCGCGCGATGTCCTCGCGGACGTCGGCGTGCACCTGCCGTGCCTGTGGCACTGCGGCCAGCGCCGGCGGCATGAGCGACTCGCCCCCGGGCTCCCCCGCGCTCGGCGCGGCAGCGGCGGCAGCGTGCGGGGGCGGCGCCGCCTCGCCCACCGCACCCCTAAGCACGCCGAGCATCTCGTCCAGCGACACTCCCGCGATGCGCGCGGCCTGCGCCACCGTCACGCGCGGAGCCATGACCTTGCGCAGGAGCTCGTTCCTGAGCTGCTGGAAGTGCGGGTGGTAGACGGCCAGCACTTCCACCAGCTGGGGGTGAGCGTCCAGGAGGCAGGCAACCGTCTCCTCCGCGGAGATCATGCCGCGGGGTCCTCGGCCCGGCGGAGCGCCTCGAGCAGGGCCTCGAGGGTGACGCCCGCCGAGGCTGCGGCCTCGCGGAGCGTCAGGTGGCCCCCGCAGCAGTGGTTGATGCCCATCTCTCGCATGACGTCGAGCGCGCCGGGATGGAGACGCGAGACAGCCTCCACCGTCTGCTCGCCGGTGATTGGCGGTAGCGCCTTGGCAATCTCCACTCGCCAGGTCTCGGGGCCCTCCTCCAGGGCGCGCCAGCCGAAGGTTCCGGGGCGCTCGGCCTGGAACTGGTAGAAGAGCGGCCTGGGGTCGTGATCGTTCACCAGGACGAAAGCCTCGCCGGCTGCCAGGGCGTCGAAGGTCTCGAAGATCCTGGGGTGGCGAATCCGCGGCGGGACCTCGCGCACGTCGAGAAGCGTCGGGTGAGCCATGGTCTGTGTCCTCCTTCTGCCCCAGGCTACACACGCTCCGCCGCGCCTCCTATGACCGTCGTCATACACAGCGAACTGCGGCACGAGCCGATCTAGCGGGCGGGCGGCGGGACCGCGGTGGGCCTGCGGACGCGCCACCACATGTTCAGGACGAAGAGCGCGGCGCCAGCCAGCTGCCCGAGCCCACCCACCGTGATCGCGAGCCTGAGCGGCGGGGCGGACGAGAAGCCCGCCCACACCTCGCCGACGGCGCGCAGCAGCGTCCCGGCCGTCATGATCCAGTACACCGCCTCGGCCAGCTCGGGCCGGTAGCGCGTGTCCTCGCGGCCCGGGCGCGGGAACATCCACGTGGCCACCCCCATGACGACCATGAGCATGAACCCCACGAGGAGCAGGTGCGCGTGGGCGGTGACCACGAGCCGCGGGGGATATCGGCCGAGCACGAACTCGCCGACGAGGATGTAGGCGCCGAGCAGGAGCCCGGCCAGGAGGAAGAGGAAGCTCGTCTTGATGTAGCGGCGGACCAGGGGGGGCACGGGACTAGAGGTGACGGCGCACCGTCTACGGCTCCTCGCCCTGGGCCAGCGCGCGGAGCGCCTCGATGTCCGTCAGGATGAGCCGGCCGCCGTCGTCCCGGATCAGCCCGTCCTTGTGCCAGCGGCTCACGACCCGGATGGTGGTCTCGACGGTGGTGCCGGTCATGTCGGCCAGGCCCTGTCGCGTCAGGTGGAAGGGCAGCGTGATCCCCTGCCGGCTCCTGGTGCCCTCGCGCTCCCCGAGCCGGACCAGCGTGGCGGCGAGCCGGGCCTCCACGGGATCCACGGCGAGGGACTTGACCGAGTCGTGGGCGGCCCTGAGCCGCCGGCCGATCATCAGCGCCATCTCCCTGATGACGGACGGGTAGCGGTCCGACAGGCCGGTGATGGCCTCGGCGGGGATCTTGAGGACGACGCTCGGCTCGGTCACCTGGGCGCTGGCGGGGTAGGGGCGCTTCTCGATCACCGCGACGCCGCCGAAGAGCTCGCCCGGTCCCAGCAGCTCCAGCACCACGTCCTTGCCGGCGCGCGAGTGCCTCACGATCTTCACCCGCCCCGACTTGACGATGCACAGCGCCAGCGACGGATCGCTCTCCATGAAGACGTACTCGCGGGCACGGTAGCTGTCCTCGGAGACGACGGCGCTGAGGGCTTCGATCTCTCGCGCGGGGAGCGAGGCAAAGACAGGACTCTGTCTGAGGAAAGCCTGTACCTCGCGAGCGGACATCGGTCCGAGGATAGCACAGGGGCGCGCGCCACTTCGACGGGCCCGGCACCCGAGCGGCCGGGGGGAGCCGGCGCCTCACGAGGGGCGGTGGTGCCCCAGCGACCCTCTCGGACCGCTCTCCGTAACGTCCCGGGCTGGCGTCGGTTCCCCGTGGCACCGGCGTTGCACCTCCTTCACCCATGAGCCCGCCCAGCGAGGCGCGGAGAGGGCTCTCGCCTCACGCCCTCGACCACGCTGAAGTGGTGGCCCTGCTCGGCACCCATGCCGAGGTGGGTCTCGCGCCGGACGAGGCGCGCCGCCGGCTCGAGCGCGTGGGCGAGAACCGGGTGGGCGAGCACCGCGCCCGCCCGCTGTGGAGGCTCGCGCTCGATCAGTTCCAGAGCCTGGTGGTGCTGCTGCTCCTGGCCGCCGCCGTCGTCGCGTGGCTGCTCGGCGAGCGGGTGGAGGCCGCGGCGATCCTGGCGGCGCTTCTCCTCGGCGCGGTCATTGGCTTCGTTTCCGAGTGGCGCGCGCGGGTATCGCTGGCCCGTCTTCGCGCGCTGGCCGTGCCCCAGGCACTATGCCGGAGGGGCGGCGACGTCCTGCGTGTGCCGGCGGCCCAGCTCGTGCCCGGCGACCTCATCGTGCTCGAGGCGGGCGCACAGGTCCCCGCCGACGCCCGCCTGGTGAGAAGCTCGGCACTCCGCGTGACGGAGGCGGCGCTCACGGGAGAGAGCCTCCCCGGCGAGAAGGATGCTGCTGCCCGTGTTGCGCCCGACACGCCTCTCGGGGACCGCCGGACCATGGTCTACCTCGGGACGGCAGTGGTCGCCGGCAGCGGGCTCGGCGTCGTGACGGCCACGGGGCTCGCCACGGAGCTGGGTCGCATCGGCCAGCTGGTCGCCCTGGCCGGGGACAGGGCGACGCCGCTCGAGCGCCAGGTCGAGGCCCTCGGGCGCCGGCTCATGGTCCTGGCGCTCGGGATCTGCGCGGTGGTGGGGATTGCGGGGATCCTTCACGGCGAGCCGCTGGGGCTCATGCTGGAGACGGCCATCAGCCTGGCGGTGGCCGCCATTCCGGAAGGCCTGCCGGCAGTCACGGCCGTGGCGCTGGCGGCCGGGCTCTGGCGGCTGGCGGCGCAGGGCGCGCTGGTGCGCCGGTTGCCGGCGGTGGAGACGCTGGGCTCCACCACGGTGATCTGCGCCGACAAGACGGGCACGATGACCGAGAACCAGATGAGCGTGGTGCGCATCCATCTCGGCGGCCGCACGCTGGCCGTGGAGGCTGACCCGCGCTCCCCTTCGGGAGAGTTCCGGGAGGACGGCTTGCGGCTCGACCCGCTCGCCGAGCCTGACCTCGTGACGCTGCTCACCGTGGCGGCGCTGGCCAATGACGCGGCCCTGGAGTGGCGCCCCGAGGGACTCCGGCTCCACGGCGATCCCACGGAGTCCGCGCT
Organism: Candidatus Rokuibacteriota bacterium; assembly: GCA_016188005.1. Classification (NCBI taxonomy): domain Bacteria; phylum Candidatus Rokuibacteriota; species Candidatus Rokuibacteriota bacterium. The sequence goes on from JACPIQ010000104.1 coordinate 37,939, forward strand.
GCTGGTCGCAGCGCTCAAGGCCGGGCTCGACCCCGGCGAGATCGCTCGGGCCTGGCCCCGCCGGGGCGAGACGCCCTTCGACCCGGCGACGCGACTCATGGCGACGTTCAACGACACCCCTGGGGGTGGCAGCGCGCTGCTCGTCAAGGGCGCGCCGGCCGCGGTGGTGGAGCGCTCGAGCCGGTGGGAGGCCGCCGGCGGCAGCATCCCGCTCGACCCTGCCGCCCGGGAGGCGCTGCTGGAGGCGAACGGCGCCTTCGGGCGCGACGGCCTCAGGGTGCTGGCCGTGGCCTGGCGCCCCGAAGGAGCGCTTCCGGGGGGCCCCATCGAGGAGCTGACGCTTCTCGGGCTCGTGGGGCTCGCGGATCCGGTGAGGCCGGGAGTGAGGGAGGCGATTGCCCGCTGCGCCGCAGCCGGCATCCGCACCGTCATGCTCACCGGCGACCAGCGCGTCACCGCCGAGGCTGTCGGACGCACCCTCGGGCTGGCGCCGGATGCGATCCGGAGCCGGGTCAGCCCGGAGGAGAAACTCGCGCTGGTCCAGCGACTCCAGGGCCAGGGCGAGGTGGTCGCCATGACGGGCGACGGGGTCAATGACGCCCCGGCGCTGGCCAGGGCCGACATCGGCATCGCCATGGGCCGCCGCGGCACCGACGTCGCCCGGGAGGCCGCTGACCTCGTGCTCACCGACGACAACTTCGCCTCCGTCGTCCGGGCGGTGGAGGAAGGGCGCGTCATCTACACGAATCTGCGCAAGGTCATCCACTTCCTCTTCTCCTGCAACCTCTCCGAGATCCTGATCATCCTCGTGGGGATCCTGCTGGGGCTGCCGGCGCCGCTTCTGCCCTTGCAGATCCTCTGGGTCAACCTCGTGACGGACATCTTGCCGGCCGTCGCGCTGGTCCGCGATCCCCCCGAGCCCGACGTGATGCGGCGGCCGCCGCGCGACCCGCAGGAGGCGCTGGTGACGTGGCGCTCCGGCGGGCGCATGGTGGTGGAGGGGGCGCTCCTGGCGGCCGGGGTGCTGAGCGCCTACCTGTGGGCCGTGTGGCGGGAGGGGGCTTCGGCTCACGCGACCACCATCGCGTTCGTCGCGGTGGTCGTGATCCATCCGTTCCAGGCCATGAACTGTCGCTCGGACCGGGTGGGGTGGTGGCGGCTGCCGCCCAACTGGCTGACATGGGCCGCTCTGGGGGTGCTCCTGGGCTTGCAGTGGCTGGCCGTGTCCTGGCGGCCGCTCCGCTTGGTGCTGGGGGCTGTCCCCCTCTCCGGCGCGGACTGGCTCACGGTGATGGGCGCGGTCGTGTGGCCCGTGCTCTTGCTCGAGGCGGTGAAGGCCTGGCGGCGCTCGGGTGACGGGGTGGGGTGCCCTCGCCCCACCTCCTCGCCGGCCGGACCGGAGGCGGCGCGCGGAATGCCCCGAAATCCTTGAGGTCACAACTGGCATTGACGTTGCTCCTCGACAATGGAGGAGGGATCGTGTCCATCGAGATCAGCGGGATCGACCGGAACGTCGCGCTCCGGAGGCGCGTGGAGAGGCAGATCGGGGCGGCGCTCGGCCCGCTCCGCGTGGCGCCGGTGAAGGCGCTGGTGTCCTTCTTCGACGACAACGGGCCCAAGGGGGGCCTCGCGCTTCGCTGCGCCGTCACCGTGCGCGTGCCGTACCGCCCGGCGATCCGCGTGGAGAACACCGCGGCCACGGCCCGGGTGGCCTTCGACGGCGCGCTGGGCGTGCTCGAGCGCCAGCTCGAGCGCTACCGCGAGCGCGACAGGGACGTGCGCCGGCGGCCGAAGAAGTACTTCGCCGCGAAGCGCCTGCTGGGAGGAGGATGAGCCATGGCGAAGCGAATCCTGGTGCCACTCGATCAGTCGGCGCTCGCCGAGTCCGTGATCCCGCTGGTGGGGGACGCGGCGCGCGGCGCCGCGGCGACGGTGCGCCTCCTGCACGTGGCGCCGATGCCCCAGAACCGGGTGGACGACGAGGGCCGGGTGGTGGCGTATTCCGATCAGGAGATGGCGCGGCTCGAGGCCGCGGCGCTGGACTACTTGGGCGGGCTGGGGCTCGGGCTCTCGGGCGTGCCCGTGGAGTATGCGGTGCGCTTCGGCGAGCCCAAGCAGGAGATCCTCGTGGAGGCGGAGGACTGGGATGCCGACCTCATCGCGGTGACCACGGCGGGTCGGAGCGGGCTCTCGCGCACCGTGCTGGGCAGCGTGGCCGAGCACGTGTTCAAGAAGTCGGACGTCCCCGTGGTGCTGTTCCACCCGCGGCGGTCCAGGGATTGACAGGTACCCGATGCGGTGCGCGAAGAGACGATGGAGCCGGACATGCAGCTCAAGGCGCGGCTGGCAGAGCTGGCCCGGGTCAAGAGCGTGGCGCCGCCCGTGGTCAGCGTGTACCTGGACACCCGCTGGGAGGATGAGCACCAGCGCGACCGGGTGCGGCTCTTCCTCAAGAACGAGTTGAAGAGGGCGCGGCAGGGGGCGGGCCCCCGGTGCGCCGAGCCGGATCTCGGCTGGATCGAGGCCCAGGGCGAGGCCCTGGTGAGCCAGGAGCGCCTGCCGGCGGCCCGCGGCGTGGCGATGTTCGCGTGCGGGACGGCGGGGCTGCGCGAGGTCCTGCCCGTGCGGGTGCCCTTCGACAACGCCTTCGTGGTGGCCGAGGCGCCGCATCTCGCCCCGCTCACGGAGGCGCTGGAGGAGGCGCCGCCCTCGCTGGTCGTCTTCGTGGACGGCGAGAGCGCGCGGCTGGTGCCGCTCACCGCAGAGGGCGCCGGCGCGGAGATCCGGCTCGAGAGCGAGGTGCCGGGCCACCACCGGCGCGGCGGGTGGGCGCAGCTCGCCCAGTCGCGCTACCAGCGGCACATCCAGGACCACCGGGGGCGCCACTTCGAGGCGGTGGCCCAGAGCCTGATCGCGTTGGCCGAGGGCAATGGCGTCGAACGCATCGTGGTGGCCGGGGAGCCGCGGAACATCACCGCGCTCCGCCAGCACCTGCCCCCGCGCCTCCTGGACCGCGTGGCTGGCACGCTGTCCGCCGCGCGCCGGGAGGCGATGGGCGCCATCCTGGGCCGCGCCGCCGAGTTGCTCGTGCAGCTCGAGAAGGCCGGACTGGGCGCGGCCGTGGACGCGGCCCTGACCGAGGCGGCCAAGGGCGGGCGCGCCGTGGCCGGCGTCGGGCCGACACTCGAGGCGGTGGGCCGGGGCGCGGTGCGGCGGCTGTATCTCCTCAAGGGCTTCCGGGAGCAGGGGCGCGCCTGCGCCGGGTGCGGGGCCGTCGGGCGGGGCGTCGGGACCGTGTGCGCGGGGTGCGGCGGGCCGGCCGCCGCCGTGGAGCTGGGCGCAGCATGCGTCGACCGGGTGATCGCCGCCGGCGGTGGCGCCGACCTGGTCGAGCCTCACGAGGCGCTGGCGCGGGCCGGGGGAATGGCCGCCCTCCTGCGCTACCCGCTCTGACACCGACCTGGCTGGGGCACCGGAGGGCGCGGAGAGGGAGGCGGAAGCATGGTGGAGGCGATCCGCGATCAATGGGCGGTCGTGGCGGCCGTCGTCCTCCTCGTCGCGCTCTTGATCTGGCGGCTGGTGCGACGGTGAGGAGACGGATCCGCGCATAGCCCCGCGGCGGGGAAACGCGATGGCGATCGTCATCGAGGCACTGCAGGATGCTCCCGTGGCCCGCCGGCGCACCGAGCTGGTGGAGCGCAAGGGCATCGGCCACCCCGACACGGTCTGCGACTGTCTTGTCGAGGCGATCTCGCTGGCGCTCAACCGGATGTACCTCGCGCGGGTGGGCGCGATCCCCCACTACAACATCGACAAGGCGCTGCTCGCCGCGGGCCAGTGCGCGAAGGGCTTCGGGTGGGGAGAGCAGACGAAGCCCATGGAGCTCCTGGTGGGGGACCGCGCGACCTTCGAGGTGGACGGGGCGGCGCTGCCCGTGGAGGAGACCGCGCGGACGGCCGTGGACGAGTGGGTTGCCGCCCACCTGCCTCACGTGGAGCCGGGCAAGTGGCTCCGCACGCGCAGCCTGCTCCTGCCCGGATCGGCCGAACTGCGCGGGATCTTCGAGAGACAGGACGCCGAGATCGGCTCCAATGACACCTGCGGCGCCTGCGGCTACGCACCGCTCTCCCCGACGGACCACCTCGTCCTGGACGTCGAGGCCTTCCTCAACGACGCGGCGTTCAAGACCTCGTTTCCCGACACGGGGCAGGACGTCAAGGTCTTCGCCCTGCGCGAGGGCGACAGCGTCGAGGTCACTGTGGCCATGCCGCTCCTGGCGACATTCACCGCGTCGGAGCGCGCCTACTTCGCGCGGAAGGACGAGATCCTCGCGGCCCTCGCCCACCGCTTCGGGCAGGCGCCCCTGTCCATCGCGTGGAGCCTCAACAGCCTCGACCGCCCGGGCCGCGGGATCGAGGGTGTCTACCTCACGCTCACGGGCACCTCGGCCGAGGACGCCGACTCGGGCCAGGTGGGCCGCGGCAACCGCGCCAACGGGCTCATCGCGTTCTCGCGGCCCACAGGCGGCGAGGCGGCGGCGGGCAAGAACCCCGTCGCCCACACGGGCAAGGTCTACAGCGTGCTGAGCCACCGGCTGGCGCGGCTCGTCCAGGAGGGCTGCCCGGAGCTGCTCGAGGTGTACGTGACCCTGGCGGCGCGGATCGGCCACCCCGTGGACCGGCCCTGGACGGGCGTGCAGGTGATCCTGCCGCCCGGGATGGGGCTCCCCGACGTGGAGGTGACGATCCGCGAGGTGGTGGAGGCCGAGCTGGGGCGGATGGCGGCCTTCCGTGCCGAGCTCGCCCGGGGGGACTATCCCGTCTGCTGACCGCCGAGAGAAGGGAGAAGAGGAGCCATGAAGCGTCTGAGCCGGATGGTGTCGCTCGTCGCGGCGGTGCTCGCTGTCGTCGCGCCGCTGGCCGGAGCGGAGGAGATCACGAGGCACTCGGGGACGGTGCTGGCCGTCGACCCGAGCGCCGGAACGCTCGTGCTGGGCGAGGTGGGCCCATGGCGCCTGGAGCGCGGCGAGACCAGGATCACGCGCCTGGCCATCGCGACAAGCCCGACCACCGAGTTCAGCCTGGCCGAGCGCGTGGCTGACGGGTCCGGCGGGTTCCCGGGGGCATTCGCGGAGCGGCTGCTGGACCGGGGGCGGGTGAAGGTGGGCGACTTCGTCACCGTGAGCGGCCGGCGCCAGGGCAAGCGCCTGGCGGCACTCAAAGTGACCGTGTCGACCCTCGACGGGCCATAGGGACGTGCCCCGTCGACTGACGGCGGAGGAGCTGCGCGCGGTCTGCGATCCGGGCTCGCTGCCATTCGCGTCCACGGCGGAGCTCCTGCCGCTGGACGGCATGATCGGCCAGGAGCGGGCGGTGGGCGCCACCGCCTTCGGCATCGGGATGAAGCGCGTCGGCTACAACCTGTTCGTCCTGGGCGCGGCGCGCACCGGCAAGACCTCCACCATGCGCCGCGTGCTCAGCCGGGCCGCCGCCACGGAGCCGACCCCCTCCGACTTCTGTTACGTGTACAACTTCGCCGACCCCTATCGGCCGGTGGCCCTCGAGCTGCCCGCGGGTCGGGGGCGCGAGCTGCGGGAGGAGATGGAGCGGCTCGTGGAGGAATGCCGGTCGCGGCTGCCGCGCGCCTTCGAGAGCGAGGAGTTCGAGCGCCAGAAGGCGCAGATCCTGGAGGAGGTCGGCCGCCGGCAAGAGGCCGAGATGGAGCGCTTCGACGCCGTGGTGCGCGACGCGGGCTTCGCCCTGCTGCGCACGCCGCGCGGGCCGGTGCTCGCTCCGGCGCCGCGCGGGGAGCCGCTCTCCGCCGAGGAGTTCGCGGGGCTGCCCGGAGAGACGAAGAGGGAGCTGGAGGGGCGCGGCGCCGCACTTGGGGAACAGCTGGAGGCCATGCTGCGGCAGCTGCGCCAGCTGGAGCGGGAGGCGCGGCAGGCCCACGCAAAGCTGGTCGAGGACGTGGCCGCCGCGACGATCCAGCACCTGATCCAGGAAGAGCGCGATCGGTTCGCGGGGCTGCCCGCCGTGGACCGGTACCTGGGCGAGGTCGAGAAGGACCTCATGGCCCACGCCGAGGAGTTCAGGCGGCTGGACGAGAAGCCCGCGCTGCCGTTCCTGCCCGCCCCGGGGGCGTTCCTCGATCGCTACCGCGTCAACGTGCTCGTGGATCGCGCCGGAGGGCAAGGGGCCCCGGTGGTGCTGGAGACGAACCCGACCCACAGGAACCTCCTGGGGCGCATCGAGCACCGCGTCCACCTCGGCACGCTGGTCACGGACTTCACCCTCATCAGGGCGGGCGCGCTGCAGCAGGCCAATGGGGGCTTTCTCATCCTGGAGGCCATCGACGTCCTCCGCAATCTCTTCGCCTGGGAGGCCTTGAAGAAGGCGCTGAAGAGCCGGGCCGTGCGCATCGAGGAGCCGTTGCAGGAGCTCAGCGCCTTCAGCGCCGGCACGCTGGCACCCGAGCCCATCCCGCTGTCCGTGAAGGTCGTCCTCATCGGCAGCCCGCAGCTGTACTACCTCCTCTACGCGCTGGACGAGGACTTCGGCGAGCTGTTCAAGGTGAAGGTGGACTTCGACGACTCGCTGCCCCGCACCGGGGAGTACGAGGAGCTCTACGCGCGCTTCGTCGGCGCGGCCTGCGCCGAGGAGGGACTGCCGGCCTTCTCCCGCGAGGGTGTCGCCAAGCTCATCGAGCATGCCTCGCGGCTGGCCGGAGACCGCGGCCGGCTCACCTCCCGCATGGGAGACCTGCTGGACCTGATCCGTGAGTCAGCGTTCTGGGCGGGTGTGGGCGGGTGCGCTCTGGTGGGCGCCGAGGATGTCGGTCGCGCCATCTCCCGGAAGATGCACCGGGCAAACCTCCTGGAGGAGCGCTTCGGTCGGCTCATCCTCGAGGGCACCCACCTCATTGCCACGGACGGTGAGGCCCTCGGACAGGTCAACGGCATCGCGGTGCTCACGGCCGGGGATCACGCCTTCGGTCGCCCCTCCCGGATCACCGCGCGGACCTTCGCCGGCGAGCCCGGAGTGGTGGACATCGAGCGGGAGGTCAAGCTCGGCGGGCCGATCCACTCCAAGGGCATCATGATCCTCGCGGGCTTTCTGGCCGGGCGCTACGCGAGGGAGCGCCCGCTGGCGCTGGCGGCCTCGCTCACCTTCGAGCAGCAGTACGAGGAGGTGGAGGGCGACAGCGCGTCCTCGGCGGAGTGCTACGCGCTGCTGTCGAGCCTCACGGGGATCCCGCTCTCGCAGGCGCTGGCCGTCACGGGCTCGATGAACCAGCAGGGTGAGATCCAGGCGGTCGGCGGGATCAACGAGAAGATCGAGGGGTTCTTCGACATCTGCCGTGCCCGCGGGCTCACGGGCCGGCAGGGCGTGCTGATTCCGGAGTCCAACGCCCGCCACCTCATGCTGCGCGAGGACGTGGTGGAGGCCGTCGGCCACGGGCGCTTCCACGTCCACGCGGTGGGGACCGTGGACGAGGGGATGGCGCTCCTCACGGGGCGGGAGGCCGGGCTGCGCCAGCCCGACGGGGTCTTCCCCGAGGGCAGCGTCAACGCGGCCGTCGAGGCGGCGCTCCAGGCCAACATCGCCCGGCTCAAGGAGCTTCGGGGCAAGTGAGGACGCGGCCGCGCGTCAGGATTCCCTCCTGTCGAGCATCGCAGGCACGCCCGGGCCGCCGGCGCCGGGGCTGACCGTGACCCGCGCCGGCGGCCCCTCGTCGAGCGAGACCCGTGTCGGCAGGAGTTGCTCGACGACCCACGCGACCGTCCGGAGATGCTCGGAGATCGACGGGCAGGTGAGCACCGATGGGTGTTGCGCCAGCGCGAGAAACGGCAGGAGCTGATCGGCCAGGTGATCGTCCACGGCGGCGCCGCTGTCGAGATAGGCGAACAGCGGATCCACGGCGGCGTCGGCCACCGCCTCGGCCCTGAGGCCTCGGCGGCCCAGCGCGCAGAAGCCGGCGAGTCTGCCCGGCCCGGCGGCGGTGAGCAGGAGGGAGGTCCCGGGCCCCAGCGCGTCGTCGTCGCCGGCGACGGCGATGTCGGCCTGGAGGCAGCGCTCCTCGAGTCGCGCGAGGGCCCGCCGACGCTGACGCTCGGCGATGGTCACCGGCAGCCGCGACACCGTGGAGATGCCGGCGAGGCACGGCGGCCCGGCCGGGGTCTCCCAGCGGAGGGCGCGGAGCCCGCGGGCCGGAGTCATGGCAGCCTCGATCTCCCCGCCACCGGCGGGATACCAGCCCCGCCGGCGGAGCGAGACGGTGATGTCCACGCCGATCTCGCGCAGCACTGGCAGGAAGACGCCGATGAGATAGTCCACCGTCGGGCTCCACGGCACATGGGTGCCACCCACGAGCGTGAGGCGCGAGGTGGCCTCCGCGTGCGCCAGGGGGAGCAGGAGCGCCTGGAAGAGCAGTGACACGGAACCTGCGCTTCCCGTGACGGCGCCCACGTCGAACCGGTAATGCCCACCTCTGAGGATCCGCGGCTCGAAAGAGATCTCCATCGAGCCGAGCGCGTCACCCTGCACCCGTGCATCGCTGATGGCGGCCAGTGCCCGCACCACCGTCAGGTGCTGTGGCTGGAGGCCCGGTCTTGGCCGGCGCGCCCGGATGCGAGTGATGGTGAGGGGGCGGCAGAGCAGGACCGCGAGGGACAGCGCCGTGCGAACGATCTGGCCACCGCCCTCGCCGTGGGAGCCGGCGAGCGTCAGCGTGCTCAGACCGCGCCGTACCAGTAGGGGATGTCGGCCTGGACCACCAGGTGGTCCTCGATGCCCCGGACGCCCGGGACGGTCCGCGCCATGGTCCCGATGGCGGACCTCTCGGTCTCGCTGCTCACCAGACCCCAGAGGGCCAGGACGCCCTCCCTGGCCTGGACCACGATGGCGCGGCTGGACACCCAGGGCTCGCGGTCGAGCCGGGCCTTCATCTCCGACATCAGCGCAGCGTCGGAGGCGGTGGCGGCCGTCGGCGCCGGGGCCGTCGAGAGGGCCTTGACGAGATCCCCCCGGCTGACGATCCCCACGACCCGGCCATCCGCGACGACGGGCAGGCGGCGGATCCGGTGGCGGTCGAGGATGACCGCGGCGGATTCGATGGGGAGATCGGGGCTCGCCGAGATCACGGCCGTGCTCATCACCTCGCCCACCGTGGTCCCGACGGCTTTCTGGTACTCCCGGGCGAGCCGCTCGCCGTCCTCGAAGAAGAGGCGCCACCAGGACAGCCGCTCCCGGTGCTTCTGGCGCAGGATGAGATCGCCTTCGCTGATGACGCCGACCAGCTTGCCGGCATCGTCGACCACCGGGAGACCGCTGACGGTGTGATTCACCATGAGACGGGCGGCCTCGTGGATGGCAGTCCCGGGAGACGTCGTGATCACGTCGTGGGTCATGACCTCTTCGACCTTCATGGTCCACCTCCTCCGGGCCGCCGGCCCGGTCCATGGTTCCCGAGAAGGTTGCACAGCAAGCCTCGTGCCCCGCCCGGATGACTCGACGATGGCTCCCGGAGCAGGGCAAGTCAAGGAGAAGGCCGAAGGCCCGGCAGGTGGGCTGCGGCGGCGATGTCCCAGGTGAGACAGCGGCGCCCCGTCGGGCCGGAGCCGACAGCCGGAAAGGCCGCGAAATCCTGACGGGCCCGAGCGGCACCCAACTTGCTCGTCATGCGAGAGGGCCCAGACCCAAGTGCTGGCGGGAGGCAGCGAGCGTCATGGCCGACGGGACACTGGCCGGGCTCTCCTGGAACCGCGTGGACGCGAGCGGGTCATTGCCCGCTCGTTCGATGAGGCGCGGCGGCCGGTGGCTCACGCTCACCTGGGCCGAGGTCGGAGAGCGCGTCCGCGACGCGGCGCTGGCTCTGCCCGCCCTCGGCAGGAAAACGGGCGAGGCCGTGGCGCTCGTGTCCCGACGCCGCGCCCACCGGGTCTGGGCCGACTGCATCGTTCTCCGAGCCGCCCGCCTTACGGCGCGCACCCATTCGACATCGAGTCGCTCCACCGCCGGCAGCGCCCGGCGGGGCGCGGGCCCCGGTGGAGCCAGCATGGAGGAGTCGCCATGGCCACGTATGTCATGCTGACCCGGTTGAACCCCGAGGCCGTGAAGGTGCCGCAAGACCTCAAGAGGCTGGAGCGGGCCGTCGCCGATCACGTACGCAGAGACTGCCCGCAGGTGAGGTGGATCTCCAGCTACGCGCTGCTGGGCCCCTACGACTACCTGGATCTCTTCGAAGCCCCCGACGAGGAGACGGCCGCCAGGGTCCTGGTGATCGCGCGCTCCTACGGCCACGCCCAGACCGAGACATGGACCGCCGTGCCATGGGACCGCTTTGAGAGCCTCCTCTCGACGGTCGTCGTGGCAGCCTGACGCCGCTGCGATGCTCTGGGCCGTCGTGCTCGCGGGAGGCGAGGGGGTGCGCCTCCGGCCTCTCACGCGTCGTGTGGCAGGTGACGAGCGCCCCAAGCAATACGTGCGGCTCATCGGCCCGCACTCCCTGCTGCGGCAGACCATCGACCGCGTGGCCCGCCTGGTGGTGGCGGAGCGCACGGTCATCGTGACCCAGCGGCGTCACGCCGGCTATCTCGGCCCCGAGGTGTCCGGGGGCTCGGGGCTCCGGGTCCTGGCCCAGCCCGAGGACCGGGGCACGGCGGCGGGCATCCTCTTTCCAGCCCACTGGATCTCCATGCGGGACCCCGACGCCACGGTGGCCATCTTTCCCTCCGACCACTTCATCCGCGAGGAGGACCTCCTCATGGGGTGCGTGGCCGAGGCGGCTGCGGCCGTCGGTCGCGATCCGGGCCGTATCGTGGTCCTCGGAGCCCGGCCGAACGACGCGGATCCAGGCTATGGCTGGATCGAGCCGGGGAGCGCCCTGGCGGAGGCCGGGACGGCGCTCTACCGGGTGAAGCGCTTCTGGGAGAAACCCACAGCCGAACGGGCGAGGCGATGTCTCGACCAGGGCTGCCTCTGGAACACTCTCATCCTGGTCGCCCGCGCCTCGCTGCTCCTGACGGCGGGCGCGCGGTTGCTTCCGGCGCTCTCCGGGCGCCTGGCCCGCATCTCCGCCTTCGCGGGCACGGAGGAGGAGCCGTGGGCCGTCCAGCAGGCCTACGCGCTGGCGCCCCACGCCAGCTTCTCGCGCGCCTTCCTCGAAGCCGCACCCTTCCTGCTCGCGGTGCGCGCCCTGCCGCCCCTGCTGTGGTCTGACCTGGGAACGCCCGAGCGTGTCCTGAGGATGCTGGAGCGGCTGGGGCTGGAGCCGCCCTGGCTCGCGACCCTGGCGCGCCCAGCCTGACCGGGGTCAGCTCGTGACGGGCGGTCCGAACCTCCTGCGGGTGAGGTGAGGGGGGGCCCTTGACAGAGGCGGCGCCGAACCTGGGCGACTACGCCGAGGCGCGGAGAACCTTCTCGTGGGAGGCCGCGCGGGCCCAGCTCGACGGCCTACCGGGGGGACGCGGGCTCAACATCGCTCATGAGGCGGTGGACCGGCATGCCGCCGGCCCCCGCCGGGACCACCTGGCCATCCGCTGGCTGGGCAGGGGCGGAGAGGTCGAGGACCTCAGCTACGAGCGGCTCGGCAGACTCACGAACCGCTTCGCCAACGTCCTGCGGCTCCTCGGCGTCCGCCCGGAGGAGCGCGTCTATGCGCTCGCCGGGCGCATTCCCGCTCTCTACGTGGCCGCGCTGGGGACGCTCAAGAACCGGAGCGTCTTCTGCCCGCTCTTCTCGGCCTTCGGCCCCGAGCCCATCCGCGCACGACTCGGCATCGGCCGGGCTCGCGTGCTCGTGACCACGCCCTCCCTGTACGAGCGGAAGGTCGCCGGCCTTCGCGGCTCGCTCCCCGATCTGGAGCACGTGCTGCTCGTCGGGGAAGACGGCCGGTCGACGGCCCTGCCGGGGACGCTGGACTACGGCGGGCTCATGGATGAGGCTGGCGAGCAGTTCACGATCGGCCCCACGGATCCCGAGGACCCGGCGCTCCTGCATTTCACGAGCGGCACCACGGGCAAGCCCAAGGGGGCGCTCCACGTGCACGAGGCCGTGGTGGCGCACCACATCACGGGCCGCCTGGCGCTGGACCTGCACCCCGACGACATCTTCTGGTGCACCGCGGACCCCGGCTGGGTCACGGGGACCTCCTACGGGATCATCGCCCCCCTCACGAACGGCCTGACCAGCATCGTGGACGAGGCGGAGTTCGATGCGGAGCGCTGGTACGGCGTCCTCGAGGCGGAGCGCGTGACGGTCTGGTACACGGCGCCGACGGCCATCCGCATGCTGATGAAGCTCGGCGCCGACCTGGCCCGGAAGCGGGATCTGCGCGCGCTTCGCTTCCTCGCCAGTGTCGGGGAGCCCCTGAACCCCGAGGCGGTGGTCTGGGGCGAGGAGGCCTTCGGGCGGCCCTTCCACGACAACTGGTGGCAGACCGAGACCGGCGGGATCATGATCGCGAACTTCGCCGCCACGGAGATCCGGCCGGGCTCCATGGGGCTGCCGCTGCCCGGTATCGACATGGCCGTCGTCCGCAAGGTGGGCGAGGACGGCGCGGAGGTCATCGAGGCGCCCGACGTGCAGGGGGAGCTGGCGCTGCGCCCGGGTTGGCCGTCGATGTTCCGCGGCTACTGGCGCGAGCCCGAGCGGTACCGCAAGTGCTTCGCCGGGGGCTACTACCTGACGGGCGACCTGGTCCGGCGCGATGCCGACGGGTACGTGTGGTTCGTCGGGCGCGCCGACGATGTGATCAAGACCTCCGGCCACCTGGTGGGGCCCTTCGAGGTGGAGAGCGTCCTGATGGAGCACACCGCCGTGGCCGAGGCCGGGGTGATCGGCAAGCCTGACCACGTGGCCATGGAGGTGGTCAAGGCCTTCGTCGCGCTCAAGGATGGCCATGCGCCCACGCCAGCCCTCCGCCGGGAGCTGCTGGCCTGGTGCCGTTCGCGGCTCGGCGCGGTGGTCGCGCCCAGGGAGATCGACTTCCGGCCGAGCCTGCCGAAGACGCGCAGCGGGAAGATCATGCGGCGGCTGCTGAAGGCGCGGGAGCTGGGGCTGCCGGAAGGCGACACCTCCACCCTCGAGGAGGGCTGAATGCCGCTCGGCCTCGAGCGAGCCCACGCCCTCGATCTCTTGCGCCAGATGGTCCTCATCCGGCGCTTCGAGGAGCAGGCGGCCGAGCTCTACACGCTGGGCAAGATCCGCGGCTTCCTCCACCTCTACATCGGCGAGGAGGCCGTGGCCGTGGGAGCCATGCAGGCGCTCACGGCGGAGGACGCCATCGTGGCGACGTACCGGGAGCATGGCCACGCCCTCGCCCGTGGCATCCCGGCTGGCTCGCTGATGGCCGAGATGTACGGCAAGGCCAGCGGCTGCAGCCGGGGGCGCGGCGGCTCCATGCACTTCTTCGACGTCTCGCGGCGCTTCTACGGGGGCCATGCCATCGTGGGAGGGGGGCTGCCCGTCGCCGTGGGGCTGGCGCTGGCCGACCGGATGCAGTCGCGGGCCCGCGTCACGGCGTGCTTCTTCGGGGACGGCGCCGTGGCGGAGGGCGAGTTCCACGAGTCGCTGAACCTGGCGGCCCTCTGGACTCTCCCCGTGCTCTTCCTCTGCGAGAACAACCTGTACGCCATGGGCACGGCGCTCGAGCGACACCAGTCGCAGACCGACATCCGGCGCAAGGCGGAAGCCTACGACCTCCAGGCCGAGGCGGTGGACGGCATGGATGTGCTGGCCGTGGAGGAAGCCGCGGGCCGGGCGGCCTCCCGCGTGCGCGGGGGCCGCGGCCCCTTCCTCCTCGAGCTCAGGACCTATCGCTTCCGCGCCCACTCCATGGCGGATCCGGATCTCTACCGGACGAAGGAGGAGATCGAGGGCTGGAAGCAGCGCGACCCCATCGCCCGCTACGCGGATCGGCTGCGGGGGCGGGGGATGCTCGATGCCGCCGGCCTGGCGACCATCGAGGCCTCGGTGGCAGGCGAGGTCGGGGCGGCCGTCGCCGCAGCCGAGGCGGGGGCGTGGGAGCCCGTGGAGGACCTGACCCGGGACGTCTACACCCCGCGGACTCCGTCGGGCCCGAGGATGCCGTGGTCAAGCTGACCTATCGCGAGGCGGTGCGCTCGGCGCTCAGGGAGGCGCTCCGGAGCGACGCGCGCGTCTTCCTGATGGGCGAGGACGTCGGGCTTTACGGGGGCGCCTTCGCGGTGAGCCGGGGGCTCCTGGAGGAGTTCGGGCCGGAGCGGGTGCGGGACACCCCGCTGTCGGAGTCCACTTTCGTCGGGGCGGGCATCGGCGCGGCGCTGGGCGGGATGCGGCCCATCGTGGAGATCATGACGGTGAACTTCAGCCTGCTGGCCCTCGACCAGATCGTCAACAACGCAGCCACGCTGCGCCACATGTCGGGCGGCCAGCTCTCTGTCCCGCTCGTCGTGCGCATGGCGACGGGCGGCGGCCGCCAGCTCGCCGCCCAGCACTCGCACAGCCTCGAGGGATGGTACGCCCACATCCCCGGGATCACGGTCGTGACTCCCGCGACGCCGGCCGATGCCCGGGGCATGCTCCTCGGCGCGCTCGCCGAGCCGGACCCGGTGTTCATCTTCGAGAACGCCACGCTGTACCCCACGGAGGGCGAGGTGGACGAGAGCGCGGGGCCTGCGGATCTTCACCAGGCTGCGGTGAGGCGGGCTGGCGAGGCCCTGACGCTGATCACCTATGGAGGCTCGCTCCCGAAGACGCTGGCCGCGGCGGATCAGCTCGCGGCGGAGGGGATCGACGCCGAGGTCATCGATCTTCGCTCGCTGCGGCCTCTGGACGTGCCGACCATCCTGGGATCGCTGGCGAGAACCCACCGGGCCGTGATCGTGGACGAGGGCTGGCGGGCGTGCAGCTTCGCGGCCGAGGTGAGTGCCCGGATCATGGAGGGCGGCTTCTTCGATCTCGACGCGCCGGTGGGTCGCGTCTGCAGCGCTGAAGTGCCCATCCCCTACGCCAAGCACATGGAGGATGCGGCGCTCCCGCAGGCGCCGGCCATCGTCCGGGCCGCCCTGGAGGTGCTTCGCCGACATGGCTGAGCTCCTCATGCCCATCCTCGAGGCCGACATGCGCGCAGGCACCCTCGTGGCATGGCGCAAGCAGGCGGGGGACCGGGTGAGGCGCGGGGACGTGGTGGCCGACGTCGAGACCGACAAGGGGCTGATCGCGGTGGAAACCTTCCTCACCGGGACCATCGAGAGGATCCTCGTGGAGCCCGGAGCCACGGTCCCCACCGGCACGGCGCTCGCGATCGTCCGCGAGGACGCGGCGGCGCCGGGCGCCCCGCCGCCCCTGGCGGCATCTGCGGCCGCCTCCGCGGCGCCGGCTCCGGGCCGCGTCCGCATCTCCCCCCTGGCGCGCAAGGTCGCCGCCGACCTCGGGATCGATCCCGCGACGGTCAGGGGGACGGGCCCTGGCGGAGCGGTGACGCGCGACGACGTCGAGCGCGCCCGAGCGCCACGGCACGCAGCGAGCCCGCCGGGGGCGCCCGCGGCTCAGGCCGACCGCCAGGCCAGGCTCCGCCAGACCATCGGAGCGGCGATGGGCCGTTCCAAGCGGGAGATCCCCCACTACTATCTTGCGACCACCATCGACATGCAGCGCGCGCTCGGGTGGCTCGCGGAGGAGAACCTCAGGCGGCCGGTAGCCGACCGGCTGCTGTACGGGGTTCTCCTCATCAAGGCGGTTGCCAGGGCCGTGAGCGAGGTTCCGGAGCTGAACTCCGTGTGGCGAGGGGATCGGGCGGTCCGGAGCGACGCCGTACACGTGGGCGTGGCCATCTCGCTCCGGGGCGGCGGGGTGGTGGCACCTGCGCTGCACGATGCCGACGGCCAGCCCCTGGACGACCTGATGCGCCGGTTCCGCGACCTCGTCCAGCGTGCGCGCACCGGGGGCCTGCGCTCCTCCGAGATCGCGGACCCGACGATCACCGTGACGAGCCTCGGCGAGCAGGGGGTCGAGAGCGTGTTCGGGATCATCTTCCCGCCCCAGGTGGCCATCGTCGGCTTTGGGAAGATCGTCGAACGCCCGTGGTCCGTCGCGGGCGCGATCGTCTCGCGGCCCGTGATGACGGCCACGCTGTCGGCCGACCATCGGATCAGTGATGGACACCGTGGTGCGCGCTTCCTGGCGGCGGTGGACAGGCTGCTCCAGGAGCCGGACCGGCTATGACGGCCGGCGAGATCCGGGCGGAGGTCCTGGCAGCGCTCGGCGACATCGCCCCCGAGGCCGATCTCGCCTCGCTGCGCGCGGAGGTGGGGTTTCGCGAGCAGCTCGATGTCGACTCCATGGATCTCCTCAACTTCGTCGTCGCGCTGCACGAGAGGCTCGGGGTCGACATTCCCGAGGCCGACTATCCGAAGCTCTCCACGCTCGACCGGTGCGTCGAGTACCTGGCTGCCCGGACAGCCGCCGGGCGGGAGGCTGGAGGGGCCTAGACGGGCACCGGGGCGGTCGTGCCTCAACCGGGATCGGGAGTCCCAGCCCCGACTGAACCACATGGGGCCAAGTACCTGTGTGCATGGGGTTCTGGAGTGGCACCCGAGTTGCTCCTGGAGCTCCTTGATGGCTTGGGAGGGGACGAGGGAGGGGAGGAGACGCCATGGCTCACAAGAAGGTCCTGTTCCGGGCCGAAGCCCGCGAGCGCCTGCTGCGCGGCGTCGCCACGCTCACCGATGCGGTCCGCGTGACGCTCGGGCCACGATCGAAGTCGGTGCTCATCGAGAAGCGCTACGGCAGCCCCATCGTGTGCAACGACGGCGTCACCATCGCCAAGGAGATGGAGCTCGAGGACCCGGTGGAGAATCTCGGGGCGCACATGATCCGCCAGGCGGCGGAGCGCACTGGCGAGGCGGTGGGCGATGGCACGAGCACCGCCACGATCCTGGCACACGCCATCTTCGCCGACGGCGTACGGAACGTGGTGGCGGGGGCCAGCGCCATCGACCTCAAGCGGGGGCTCGACCGGGGGGCGCGGGTGGCCATCGAGGCGCTGCGCGGGCTCTCCCGCCCGGTGCAGAGCCGCAAGGAGAAGGCCCAGGTGGCCACCATCTCGGCCCACAACGACCCCGTCATCGGGGAGCTGGTGGCGGAGGCCACGGAGCGCGTCGGCGCGGAGGGCGTCATCACGCTGGAGGAGTCCAAGGGCACGGAGACCCAGATCGAGGTGGTGGAGGGGATGCAATTTGATCGCGGCTACATCTCCCCCTACTTCGTCACCGACGCGGAGAAGATGGAGGCGGTGCTGGAGGACGTGCTCCTGCTCGTCACGGACAGGAAGCTCGGCGTGATGAAGGACCTGCTGCCGCTGCTGGAGCAGGTGGCCCGCACCGGGCAGTCCATCCTCCTCATCGCGGAGGACGTGGACGGCGAGGCGCTGGCGACCCTCGTCGTCAACAAGCTCCGGGGCACGCTCCGCTGCGCGGCGGTCAAGGCTCCGGGCTTCGGCGACCGGCGGAAGGAGATGCTGCAGGACATCGCCACCCTCACCGGTGGCCAGGCGGTCACCGAGGAGCTCGGCGTCAAGCTCGAGAACCTCGCGGTGGAGCAGCTCGGCCGGGCGAAGCGTGTCGTCGTGGATCGCGAGCACACCACCATCATCGGCGGGGGCGGCGACAAGGCCGCGATCGAGGGGCGCAAGCAGCAGCTCCGCGCGCAGAAGGAGAAGACCACCAGCGAGTACGACCGGGAGAAGCTCGAGGAGCGGTTGGCCAAGCTCGCGGGCGGGGTGGCGGTGATCCGCGTGGGCGCGCCGTCGGAGGCCGAGATGAAGAGCCGCAAGGAAGCGCTCGACGACGCCATCGCCTCGACGAAGGCCGCCGTGCAGGAAGGGGTGGTTCCGGGCGCCGGCCTGGCCCTGCTCCGCGCCATGGAGGCGGTGGAAAAGGAGGAGCGGAGCGCGGAGGGCGACGCGCGCACGGGCCTCATGATCCTCAGGCGCGCCCTGGAGTCGCCCGCCCGGCAGCTCGCCGAGAACTCCGACGTGGACGGGGGCGTCGTCGTGAACGAGATGCGGAAGAGCGCGGGCACCCTGGGCTTCGACGCCGCGCGGCGCGAATACGTGGATCTCGTGGCGGCCGGCATCATCGACCCGACGAAGGTGGTGCGGGTGGCCCTCGAGAACGCCGTGTCCGTGGCGAGCCTCCTGCTGCTCACCGAGGCCACGCTGACCGAGGTGCCGGAGGAGAAGAAGGAACCGGCGATGTCGATGCACGAGTAGCCCACGCGCGAGGGGAGCCCGATGATCGTCGGCGTGCCGAAGGAGATCAAGCCGGGAGAGCAGCGCGCGGCGCTCACTCCCGCCGGGGCCCACGCGCTGTCCGGGGCCGGCCAGCGGGTGGTGGTGGAGGCCGGGGCCGGGGCCGGCAGCGGGATCCGCGACGAGGAGTACGCGGCCGTCGGCGCGGACATCGGCGCCGCTGCGGAGGTCTGGGCCGAGGCCGACCTCGTCCTGAAGGTGAAGGAGCCACTGCCCGAGGAGTACGGGCGCATGCGGCGGGGGCAGATCCTCTTCACCTACCTCCACCTGGCGGCCGTGCCCGAGCTGACGCGGGCGCTGCAGAGGGCGGAGGTGATTGCCCTCGGCTACGAGACGGTGCAGCGGGCCGACGGGAGCCTGCCTCTCCTGACGCCCATGAGCGAGGTTGCCGGGCGCCTCGCCGTGCAGGAAGGGGCGTACTATCTGAGCAAGGCTCACGGGGGGCGGGGCATCCTCCTGGCCGGCGTTCCCGGCGTGCCGCGGGGCAACGTGGTGGTCCTGGGGGCCGGCACAGTCGGGCTCAACGCCGCCAGGGTTGCCCTCGGTCTGGGCGCGGACCTGTCCATCCTCGACGTGAGCCTCGATCGGTTGCGCCACGCGGACGAGGTGTTCCGGGGGCGGGCCGTGACGCTGGCCTCGAACGCCTTCAACATCGCCCGGGTCGTGGAGCGGGCCGATCTTCTCATCGGCTGCGTGCTGGTGCCGGGCGCCCGGGCCCCCCTGCTCGTGACGCGGGAGCTGGTGGAGCGGATGAAGGACGGGGCCGTGATCGTCGACGTGGCGGTGGACCAGGGCGGCTGCGTGGCTACGATCCGGCCCACCACCTTGCTCGAACCCGTCTACCGCCTGGGAGGTGTCGTCCACTACGGCGTTGCCAACATGCCGGCGCTGGTGCCGCGGACCTCGACCTTCGCCCTCACCAACGCGACCCTGCCGTACGTCCTCACGCTGGCAGCCCTGGGACCCGCCCGGGCCGTTGCCTCGAGCCCCGAGCTGGCCCCGGGGGTCAACGTCTGGCGCGGCAGGATCACTCACCCGGCCGTCGCCGAGTCCGTGGGGGAGTCGGCGGTGCCCCTGGCGACATGCCTGTCCGAGGAGAAGCGGTGATGCTGGTCCGCGACGTGATGCAGTCGAAGGTGACTGTCATCTCTCCCGCGACGACGGTGCCGGAGGCGGTGCGCCTGGCCCAGCTGCGCGGCATCCGCCACCTGCCCGTCGTCGAGAACGGGGAGATCACGGGCATGGTGTCCGACCGCGACCTCAAGCGCGCCATGCCCTCGGGGGCCACGGTCCTCGAGGCTCACGAGCTGCGCTACCTGCTCGAGCGGCTGCCCGTGTCCGAGATCATGACCCGCGTGGTGATCACCACGGGGCCCATGTTCCCCGTGGAGGAGGCCGCGCGGCTCATGGTCGCCGAGAGGATCAGCGCGCTGCCCGTCACCGAGGGGGGGCGGCTCGTCGGCATCGTGACGGAGACGGACGTGCTGGAGCTCTTCGTGCGGGCCATGGGCGCCCATGAACCGTCGAGCCGGCTGGACGTGGAGCTGCCCGATCGTCCCGCGGCCCTGACGGAGGTGGTGCAGGTGGTCGAGGCCGCCGGCGCCACGATCTCGAGCGTCATCACCCTGGTCCACCGCGCCGGCCACAAGGAGGCGATCATTCGCGTCGCGACCATCAACCCGGGACCCGCCATCCGGGCGCTGGAAGACAAGGGATACACGGTCAGGGATTCCTGGCGGGGGTGAGCTCGCAGCTGGCAGGAGCACCACCGTCGGAGCCGGGGGCGCTGTGTGCGCCGCCGGGTCGCGGCGGGTCCGGGGGCGAGGGGCCCGGGGTGGGGGCGGAGGGGCCGCGCATCGGCTTCCCGGAGCGTGAGGAGGTGGCGCGCATGGTTGCGGAGGCCAGTGCCGGAGAAGAGAAGCCGGCCAGGGCCGAAGGCCTCGGCGTGTCGTTCAAGAGCCCGAGGGGGCTCAGGCTCGCCGGCGAGTTGCTGGTGCCCGAGGGGCCCGGGCCGCACCCGGTGGTGGTCGTGGCCGGCGCGGGCGTCGGAGGGACGGCCAGCCTGGAGAGCCGGATGCTGGCGCAGGCGCTCTTGGCCCACGGGCTGGCGGCCTTCCTCTTCGACTGGACGGGGTGCGGGGACAGCGAGGGCGACTCTGCGCAGTGCACGCCGGAGCAGCAGCTGGAGGATGTGCGCGCCGCGGTGGCGGCCCTCGACGCCTTCGACGAGATCGACGCGACGCGCGTCTCGCTGGCCGGGCTCGGCTCGGGCGTGGTTGCCGCGACCCGCGCGGTGGGAGCGGATCCGCGCGTGCGGGCGTTCATCGTGTTCACGGGCGACCTGGACGCTGCTGCTGCGGGGGCGCCGCCGCCAAGGGTGCCGGTGCTCAGGCTGGCTGACGCGCGGGAGGCGGCCCGGGCCGCCACGTGGCTGCGGCAGCGGCTGGGGTGAGAGGGAGGGTCATCATGGGGCTCAATGCTCGACTCAAGCAGTTCCTGGACGACCGCAACATTCCGTGTGTGACAATGCCGCACCGCGAGGCCTTCACCGCGAAGGAGGTCGCCACCGCCACCCACGTGGCCGAGCGCGAGCTGGCCAAGGTGGTGGTGGTCCGGGAGGAGGGCGCGGGGCACCTGATGGTGATCCTCCCGCCGGCCTGCCGCATCGACCTTCAGGCCGTGCGGCGTGCCAGCGGCCGGCGGCATCTGACGCTGGCCACCGAGACCGAGATCGGCTGGCTCTTCCCGGATTGCGAGATGGGGGCCATGCCCCCCTTCGGCAACCTCTACGGGATGCCGGTCTACGTCGATGCCTGCCTGCAGCGGACGGGCGAGATCTTCTTCCAGGCCGGGAACCATCACGAGGTTGCTCGCCTCCCCTACCGCGACTACGAGCGGCTGGTGACGCCGGTGGCGGGGGAGTTCTGTCTCCACGAGCGGGAGAAGGACATGAGCGGCTGAGGTCAGGACGGACTCGCAGGCTCCTCGCCGAGCCGGCGTGCGATCACCTCCCGCGAACGATCGCGCAGACGGACGAGGGCGGGCCAGCCGCCGCCCTCGGCCGGGATCGGAGCGCCCACCGCGATGGTGATCGCCCCCCGACGCGGTAGCCAGCTGTCCGCGGGGAGGATCTCCCGAGTCCCGCGGATCGCCACGGGGATTACCGGGCAGCCGGTCTCGGCTGCCGCCTTGAAGGCGCCCAGCCTGAAGGGCAGGAGCCCAGGGGGGCGCAGGAACGTCCCCTCGGGGAAGACGAGGAGGGAGAGACCGCCCCGGAGCGCAAGGCTGGCCCTGTCGGCGTCCTCGAGGCTCCTCGCCAGATCCGTGCGGTTCACGGTGAGATGACCGGCCTTGCGGAGGACGGTGCCGATGACGGGCGAGCGCAGGAGCTCGCGCTTGGCCACGAAGCGGAACTCGCCCGGGAGCCCCGCCAGGAGCGCCACGGCGTCGAGATAGCTCGAGTGGTTGGCCACCAGGACCGCGGGCCGAGCGCCGCCGAGATGTCCGAGCCCCTCCACGCGCACGGGGCAGCCGGCCAGCGCGAGGATGAGCTGGCACCAGAGCCGGGACAGCCCGTGGGCCGGCCGCCCGCGCGGCACGAGGATCAGCAGCAGCCAGAGCAAGGGCCAGGTCAGCGCGAGCAGTCCGCCCACGTAAGTGCCGTAGAGAAGGGCGCGCAACTGCTGCGCGGCCCGTGAGGCGCTGGCGAAGGCCCCCTCCAGGAGCAGGCGTGCCCACTGGGCGTGGGCCGATGGGCGGCCTCGCGCGAGATCTCCGGCGAGATAGGCGTCCCGCGTGGCGCTGCGCCGCACCTTGCCGCTGGAAGTCTTGAGCACGGTGCCGGGTCCGGCGATCACGACGGCGTCGGGCGGGATGCCGAGGAGCGTCGTGACCTGCTCGATCACGCTTCGCTCGAGGGGCTCCCTGGCCTCGCGGGCAGTGGCACGGCTCTCTGCCACCACGATCAGCCGCTCTGTCCCGAGTGCGGCATCCCAGACGCCGAAGGCCGCCACACACCCCTTGCGGATGCTCGGGATGTCGCCCACGACCTCCTCGACTTCCTGCGGATGGAGGTTGCGCCCCGCCTTGATGATGAGGTCCTTGACGCGGCCCGTGACGAAGAGCTCGCCTTCCGCGAGATAGCCGATGTCGCCGGAGTCGAGCCACCCGTCGCGGCGGACGGCCCGTGTGGCCTCGGGGTTGCGGAAGTAGCCGGCGGCGATCGACGGGCCGCGGATCTCGAGCCGGCCAGCGGCCCGTTCGGGCAGCGACTGTCCGGCGGCATCCACCACCCGCACCTCGTGCCCCGGCAACGGGAGCCCGCAAGAGGCGAACCTGAGGGGGCGGGGATCGGCGGGCGCGGCAGCCAGCGCCTGGCCATGCCGCTCGAAGGGCCCGCGAGCGACCCGGTCCACCCTGGGGAGCCTCCCGCGGGGCGAGGCCGTGAGACCCACTGCGGACTCGGCCAGACCGTAGACGGGGCACATGGCCTCCGGCTTGAAGCCGTAGGCCGAGAAGCGGCGCGTGAAGCGCTCGATAGTCTCGGGGCTCACCGGCTCGGAGCCGTTCAGCGCGAGCCGCCAGGAGGAGAGGTCGAGCCCCTGGAGCTCGTCGTCGCGCACCGTCCGCACGCAGAGGTCGAAGGCGAAATTGGGCGCCGGGGAGAGGGTAGCGCGGTGGGCGCAGACCGTCCAGAGCCAGCGCGCCGGCCGCGAGAGGAAGGCCAGGGGCGGCAGGATGGCGATGGGGATGCCGAAGTAGAGCGAGCCGAGCCACGAGCCTATGAGCCCCATGTCGTGATAGAGCGGCAACCAACTCGCGCCCACGTCGTCGGGGCGGATGGCGAGGGCTTCGCCGATGGCCCGGATATTGGCCAGGATGTTGGCGTGGGAGAGGAGTACGCCCTTGGGCTGGCCCGTGCTCCCGGAGGTGTACTGGATCAGGGCCGGGGAGTCTCCGCCGAGCGAGAAGGCGGGCGGGCGGGCGCCAGTGACGGCCAGCCGCTCCACGGTGGTCACCTCTCCGAGCGCCGGCGCGCGTCCTCGCAGGAGCCTCGCCAGGCGCTCCACCTCGGCGAAGGTGATCAGCAGCCGGGCCTCGGCATTCCTCAGGATGCCGGCCTGCCGGCGCGCATATTCCTCCATCCGATCCGCCCGGAGCGGGGGATAGATCGGGACGGGGACAGCGCCGGCCATGAGCGCACCGAAGAAGGCCTCGAAGAAGGCGGTCTCCGTCCTCAGCATGAGCGCCACGGATTGCCCGCGTGCGATCCCGCGCTCGGCCAGCCCGGCGGCCACGCGGCCGGCGCGGTCGAGGAGGGCCCCGTAGCTGATGGGTCGCTCGGCGCCGCCGTCGTCGCGGAGGAAGATGTGGATGCGGGCAGGATCCGCCTCCGCCTGATGCCGCAGGACCTCCACGAGGGTGGCGGCCGTGGCCGGTGCGCGCGGCCCTGCCGGCAAGGCGGGGAGCGGCTCGTGCGCCTCCTCGGGGACGGCAGGCGCCCCGCGCCCCACGGCGCGGGCCAGGTCGCGGGGGGTATCCGCTTCCGCCATCGTGGCGTCGGGCAGGCGCACGCCGAAGGCCTGCTCGATGCGCAGCAAGAGTTCGACACGCTCCAGGCTGCCCAGCGCGAGATCGCGGTCGAGGGAGTCATCGAGCCCGGGGACGCGGTGTGAGGGCAGCGCGCCCAGCTCCTCGCTGAGCGCGCTGACGATGGCGAGGACGCGCTCCTCGAGGACTTCCGCGGGAATCCCCTGGATCTCGGTGACCGCCATGGCCTCAGCCAGAATGACGCTCGAGCCCGGGATCAGGGGTTGCAAGGGAGGTGCCCCGCGCCGGCATCCCGTAAGTGAGCGAAACGGCTCTCGCGACGCGGAGCCCGACCGAGGGGACTCTGGAGTGGATGTCCCACCTGGGGCACGCTCACCCCGCGGCTGGCCCCGGAGGACCCGCCAAGCAGCGGGAAACGGCGGGAGATCCGGTGGCACCGGGCTTGCTGGGAGCAGTCGGCAGTGATCTTCAAGGCGCTGGCCTGCGACTACGACGGCACCCTCGCCTCCGAGGACCTGCTGGGCCCCGAGGCCCTCGCCGCCCTGGGCAAGGCGAGGGAGGCGGGAGTGCGTCTGCTGCTCGTCACGGGGCGGACCTTCTTCGAGCTGACGCGGGTGTGCGAGCGGCTGGATCTCTTCGACGCCGTTGTGGCCGAGAACGGAGCAGTGCTGTACTACCCGCGGGCAGGCATGATCCGGGACCAGGCCCCGCCGCCTCCATCGCGGCTCCTCGCCGAGCTGGACCGCCGCGGCGTCTACTACCAGCTGGGCCGGGTCATAGTCGGCACGGCCAGGAACGACGAGGCGCGGGTGCGGCAGGCGCTCCTGGACACCGGCGTGACGCTCGACCTGGTCTACAATCGCGCGGCGCTGATGCTCCTCCCCGCAGGCGTCTCCAAGGGCACAGGGGTGCGCCAGGTGATCCGCATCCTCGGGCTCTCCTTCCACGATGTGCTCGCGCTGGGGGACGCCGAGAACGACCTGGATCTCTTCGAGGTCTGCGGCTGGGCCGCCTGCCCGTCCAACGCCGTCGACGGCTTGCAGCAGCGGGCGGACTGGGTATTCCCCGGCACCGACGGGCAGGCCGTCGCGGGGGCCCTCGAGAACGTGATCCTGCCCGAGAGGCTGCCGGTGGCCAGCTCTCCTCGGCATCGCATCGCGCTCGGCTGGGCGGTGGGGAGCGCGGAGCCGGTGACCATCCCCGAGCGCGGCGTCAACGTGCTGATCCTGGGCGATCCTCTCTCCGGGAAGTCGTGGATGGTGGGCGCGCTCATCGAGCGACTGCTGGGGCGACGCTACGCCGTATGCGTGATCGACCCGGAGGGCGATTACCGGGTGCTCCGGCGGCTCGCCGGCGTGACGTGGACGGTGATCCGCGACCGGCGCTCGATGGAGAGGGTTCTGGGGCGCTTCGAGCGGGATCCTGCCGCCTGCGTCGTCGCCGACCTCTCCGACCTCCCGCACCACGCCAAGGTCGAGTGCCTCGCGGCGGGACTTGGCGCCATCCGCCGCCTGAGGGAGCGTTTCGGGCTTCCACACTGGGTGATCCTGGACGAGGCCCACTACTCGTTGCACTCGGCCGGGGTGGCGGCGGACAGGCTGGGCCTCGGGGACAAGGGATTCTGCCTGGCCTCTTACAAGGGGAGCTGGCTGGCGGACAAGGTTGTTCAGGCCATGGACGTGTTCGTCGTAGCACGGACCACGGCACCTGAGGAGCTGGACTTCCTGCATCGGCGCCTCGCGGCCCTCCCCGGAAACGGCGGGGAAGCGATCTGCGTGCTGCCGGAGATCTCCCGCGGCGAGTTCGTCCTCGTCGAGGCGGAACCTGGCGGTCCTCCGCGCCTCTTGAGCTTCTCGGCCACGCCGAGGGAGACGCCGCATGTGCGCCACCTGAACAAGTACGCCGATCAGCGAGTGGGGTCCGGGCGAGCCTTCAGATTCCGCCGGCCGGACGGCGCGCTCGCCGCGACGGCCGAGAGCCTCAACGAGTTCCGCGCGGCGGTCGCCTCCATGGACGGGGCGGTGCTCGCCGACCATGCCCGGCGCGGTGACTTCTCCCGCTGGGTGGAGCATGTCTTCTCAGACCTGCCGCTGGCACTGCTGCTGCGAAAGGTCGAGGCGCGCTTCACCCGGGGGGAGATCGCCGATCTCCGGCGCGCCGTGGCCGAGCCCATCGAGCTGCGCTACGGGGGGTGACGGAGGGAGGGCAGTGAGGCGCCCGCGCCCCACCTATCCCCCGCGGGGCCGCGCAAGCGGCTGATTCGGCGTCCCTCGCTCATGGCACCAGCGTTGCTAGGCTCATCCCCGCAGGAGGGCGTCGAAAGGGGAAGGTAGAATGCCGAGGCTCGATGACAAGGATGGAGAGAACTGCCCCTTCCTGACACCGGAGACGGTGGGACGGGCCCCGGCGCTCGATCTTCGCGTGTACTGCCGTCTCCCCGACGGGCATGTCCGGGTTCCCAGCCGGGGAGAGCTGGCGCGCCTCTGTACGGCCGGCCACTATCGCGACTGCCCTGCGTACGCCCACGCCACGCCAAGGGAGAGGCTGGGGTAAGCCTGACCCGTTTGGGGCAGGCCCTCCACAAACCTCGCAGGTGCATGGTGCCAAGCGCCCGGATCGTCAGCAACATCTCGTGGCATGCGCGTTGCAGCCACGGCCCATGGAGGCAGGTGCCCCGCGTTGCTCACGGCCTGCCAGCAGAAGGACAGGGGAGGGCATGGAGATGAGAGCGTTGGTGCCGTTCAGCGGCTTCCCGAGCCTCAGGAAGGAGATGGAGCGCTTCTTCGATCGCTTCGGGGACTGGGAGTTCCCCGAACTGCGCCCCTTCGGCGACTGGGCCCCGTCGCTCGACGTGTCGGAGACCAAGGAGGCCTTCGTGGTGAAGGCCGAGATCCCTGGCATCGAACCGAAGGAGATCCAGGTGAGCCTGGATAACCAGATGCTCACCCTCAAGGGGGAGAAGAAGCACGAGAAGGAGGAGAAGGAGGAGCAGTTCTACCGGATGGAGCGGGCCTACGGCGCCTTCGCGCGCAGCGTGAGGCTGCCGGCGCCGGTGGACGGGAGCAAGGTGACGGCAGCCTTCAAGAACGGCCTGCTCACCGTCACGCTGCCCAAGGCTCCGGGGGCCAAGGGCATGTTCATTCCGGTCAAGGCCGAGTAGAACTCTATCCCCATCGGCGAGAGGCGGGGCTGGACCGCGCACACCGCCAGGCCGGACTCGCGGGCTAGGACGAGGGGGGCACCTGTCCCCGCGGACCTGTCGGATGCGAGTCGCCGCCGCCTCCGCCGCCCCGGGGATTATGATGTCGGCGTGATCGAGGAGTCGAAGGCATTCCTCGCCTTGGCGGTCCTGCTGCTTGTGCTCGGCTGCCAGGGGGAGACTCCTGGCGGCGGCCCGAGGGTCGAGCCACCCACCGCCCGCGCCGTGCGCGCCCATACCATGGCCATCGAGTCAGTCCAGGTGACCCTCGAGGCCATCGGCACTGTCCGCTCGAAGACGCAGACTGTGGTGGCGAGCAAGGTCCTGGGCTATGTCCGCGAGGTCCGCGTGAACGAGGGGGAGCGCGTCCGCAGCGGTGACCTGCTGGTGGCGGTGGATCAGGCCGAGCACAGAACGCGGCTGGACCGGGCGCAGGGGGCGCTCTCGGAGGCCTCACGGAGCGCGGAGGAGGCGCAGCGCAACCTCGACGAGGCGCGTGCCGCGCTCGTCGCCGCCGAGGCCGATCATCGCTATGCCGAGGCCACGGCGACTCGCTTCCGCAGGCTGCTCGCTCAGGAGCTGATCAGCGTCCAGGAGTTCGACGGCGTGGAGGCCAAGCGCCAGAGCGCCCAGGCGCTGGTGGCTCAGGGGCGGGCGCGGATCCTCTCGCTGGGGGCGCGTGAGGCGCAGGCCCAGATGCGGATCGAGCAGGCGAAAGCCGAACTGGCCTCGGCCGGGCTCGGGCTCGAGGATACGCGCATCACGGCGCCCGTGGCCGGGGTGGTGGTGGAGAAGCGGGTGGAGGCCGGGAACCTCGCCTCCCCCGGTCAGCCGCTCCTGGTGCTCGATGACCCGCGGCAGTACCGGCTCGAGGCGGTGGTGGGGGAGTCCGCCACCGGGCGGGTGAGGCTCGGCGCCGTGGTCCCGGTGGTGATCGACTCCCTCCAGCGCCCGGTGGAGGGGCGAGTGGCCGAGCTGATCCCGGCCGCCGACCCGGCCAGCCGGAGCGTCATCGTCAAGCTGGACCTCCCGGCCGATCTCCCGTTGCGCTCGGGCATGTTCGGCCGCGCTCGCTTCCCCGCCGGCGAGCGGCCGGCCCTCGTGGTACCGGCGGCCGCCGTGCTCGAGCGCGGCCAGCTCTCGAGCCTCTTCGTGATCGGCGCCGACGGGGTCGCCCGCCTCCGCCTCGTGACGCTGGGCGAGCGGCACGGTCAGCGCGTCGAGGTGCTGTCGGGGCTCGCTGCCGGCGAGCGCATCGTCGTCGAGGGCGCCGAGGGTCTCAGCGACGGGAGCCGCGTGGACGTCAGGGGATGACGGGAGGGCTCGGCGTCGCGGGGCGGATCGCCCGCGCCTTCGTGGACTCCAAGCTCACCCAGCTGGCGATGGTCGGAGCCCTCTTCCTGGGGGCCTTCGCGGTGCTGGCGACACCCAGGGAGGAAGAGCCGCAGATCATCGTCCCGTTTGCCGATATCTTCGTGGAGATGCCGGGTGCCGGCGTGAGAGAGGTGGAGGAGCGGGTGGCCATTCCCCTCGAGAAGAAGCTGCGCGAGATCCCCGGCGTGGAGTATGTCTACTCGATCTCTCGGCCGGGGTCCACCGTGGCCATCATCCGCTTCCACGTCGGGCAGAACCTCGAGGACAGCCTCGTCAAGCTCTACAACAAGCTCCACTCCAACTTCGACCTCATCCCCGCCGGCGCCAGCCAGCCGCTGGTCAAGCCGCGCTCCATCGACGACGTGCCCGTCCTCGCGCTGACACTCTGGGGCCCCGCCGCCGACGGCTTCGCCCTACGCCGGATCGCCGCCCAGCTCGACGAAGAGATCAAGGCCATCCCGGACGTGTCGGAGACGAGGCTCATCGGAGGGCTGCGCCGCCAGCTGCGCGTGACGCTGAACCGCGACCGGATGGCTGGCTACGGAGTGGACGCGGGCGCCGTCCTCGCGGCGCTGGGCGAGAGCAACCGGCAGCTGCGGGCGGGGAGCTTCGCCCGGGACAACCGCGAGTACGTGGTGGACGCCGGGGCCTTCCTGGACCGGGCCGTGGAGGTGGGAGCCGCCGTCGTGGGCGTGGCCGGGGGGCGGCCCGTGTACCTGAGGGATGTGGCCGCGGTGGACGACGGCCCGGAGGAGCCGCCCGACTACGTGCTGATGAGCCCGGCCGGGCGCGGGCGCGACGGAGGAGAGACCGTGCCGGCTGTGACCCTCACGGTGGCGAAGCGTCAGGGGACCAACGCCGTGGTGATCGCCGAGCAGGTGCTCGCGCGGCTCCACGAGGTCCGGGGCGCCATCATCCCTGGCGATGTGGAGGTCACGGTGACCCGGAACTACGGGGAGACGGCCCGGGAGAAGTCCGACGAGCTGCTGAAGCATCTCCTTCTCGCCACGCTCTCCGTCACCGTGCTCATCGCGTTCTTCCTGGGCATTCGCGCCGCGCTGGTCGTGCTGGTGGCGGTTCCCGTGACGCTCTGTCTGACGCTCTTCCTCTACTACCTCTACGGCTACACGCTGAACCGCGTCACACTCTTCGCGCTCATCTTCTCCATCGGCATCCTGGTGGACGACGCCATCGTCGTGGTGGAGAACATCGCCCGCCACTTCCAGCTCCCGGAGGCCCAGGGCCGCCCGCGGATGCAGGTGGCCGTGGAGGCGGTGGACGAGGTGGGAAACCCGACCATTCTCGCCACCTTCGCCGTGATCGCGGCCATCCTGCCCATGGCCTTCGTCGGCGGGCTCATGGGGCCCTACATGCGCCCCATCCCGGTGGGCGCCTCGGTGGCCATGCTCTTCTCGCTGTTCATCGCCTTCATCATCTCGCCGTGGGCGGCGGCGCGGCTGCTGCGGCCGGGAGCGGGAGAGCCCCGGGAGGGCGGGGACCGCGAGGACCGGATGACGAGGCTGTACCGGCGCCTCATGTTCCCCCTCCTCGAGGACTGGAAGCGGCGGACGGTCTTCCTCTGCGCGCTGGTCGTCCTGCTCGTGGCCGCCTGCTCGCTGGTCCTGCTCAAGGTGGTCCGCGCCAAGATGCTTCCCTTCGACAACAAGAGCGAGCTGCAGGTGATCGTGGACATGCCCGAGGGGACGACGCTCGAGGACACGGCCCGGGTGACCCGGGAGCTGGCCCAGTCCCTCGCCTCAGTGCCCGAGGTGAGGGACCTCCAGCTCTACGTGGGGACGGCGGCGCCCTACAACTTCAACGGCCTGATCCGCCACTACTTTCCCCCGATGCGCCAGGGGCCCAACGTGGCCGACATCCAGGTGAATCTCCTGCCCAAGGGCGAGCGCCGGGCCCAGAGCCACGACATCGCCAGGCGCCTGCGCCCGGGGCTCCAGGAGATCGCGTGGCGCTCGGGGGCGCGCATCAAGGTGGCCGAGGTGCCGCCCGGGCCGCCGGTGCTCCAGACGCTCGTGGCGGAGATCTATGCCCCGGACCCGTTGCTGCAGATGGAGGTGTCGCGGCGCGTGCTCTCGATCTTCGCGCGCACGCCGGGCGTGGTGGACGTGGACTGGTACGTGGAGGCTCCGCAACCCGGCTTCCGCTTCGCGCTCGACAAGGAGAAGGCGGCGCTCTACGGCATCTCCACCGAGCAGATGGTGCAGGCGCTCCGGGTGGCGCTGGCCGGCGCGAGCCCCGGCCTCTTCCACCTGGTGACCGAGAAGGAGGACGTGCCGATCGTGGTCAGGCTGCCGCGGAGCCAGCGGAGCGGGGTGGAGGCGCTCCGCGACCTGAAGCTCCGCGGGCGCTCGGGCGTGCTGGCGCCGTTGTCGGAGCTGGCGCGGGTGGAGCCCACGGTGCAGCCGCCTTTCGTCTACCGGAAGAACCTGCAGCGCGTCGTCTACGTCACCGGCGACGTGGCCGGCCGCGAGGAGAGCCCGGTGTACGCGATCCTGACGATGAACGAGGCGCTCGGGGCGCTCCGGCTCCCCGACGGCCAGCCGGTGCCGGTGCATCTCTCCGGCCAGCCCGTGCCGAGCCGGGGGGCCGCCGTGAAGTGGGACGGCGAGTGGCAGGTCACCTACGAGGTGTTCCGCGACCTGGGGGCGGCCTTCGCGGCGGTCATGGTGCTGATCTACATCCTGGTGGTCGCGTGGTTCCGCTCCTTCAGGACGCCGCTGGTCATCATGGCGCCCATCCCGCTCACGCTGGTGGGGATCCTGCCCGCGCACTTCCTCATGGGGGCCTTCTTCACTGCGACCTCCATGATCGGGTTCATCGCCGGGGCGGGCATCATCGTCCGCAACTCCATCATCCTGGTAGACTTCATCGAGCTGCGTCGGAGCCAGGGAATGGCGCTCGCAGCGGCCGTGGTGGAGGCCGGCGCCGTGCGCTTCCGCCCCATGCTGCTCACCGCCTCGGCCGTCGTGGTCGGGGCCTCGGTCATGCTGTTCGATCCGATCTTCCAGGGCCTGGCGATCTCGCTCATGGCGGGGGAGGTGGCCTCCACGCTCCTCTCCCGCATGGCGGTGCCGGTGCTCTACTTCCTGGCCCAGCGTGGCCGGGAGCCATGAGGAGGCGAGCCATGCTTCACATCGTCGAGTCGAGGAAGTCCATGGACCAGCTCTCGAAGGACCTGGAGGCCGCCGTGGCGCGGCACAAGTTCGGCGTGCTGGGAGTCCACGATCTCCGGGAGACCATGGCGAAGAAGGGGGTCGAGTTCGCGCGCCCGTGCCGGATCTTCGAGGTG
Organism: Candidatus Rokuibacteriota bacterium; assembly: GCA_016188005.1. Lineage (NCBI taxonomy): Bacteria > Candidatus Rokuibacteriota > Candidatus Rokuibacteriota bacterium. The sequence goes on from JACPIQ010000104.1 coordinate 69,660, forward strand.
TGCAACCCGCACCAGGCCAAGAAGGTCCTCGAGGCCAACCTCGAGATCTCCACCGCGCTGCCCTGCCGGATCTCGGCGTACGAGGAGGGCGGCGGGACCAGGCTCGCGACCATCAAGCCCACCGCCATGATCGCGCTCTACCCGAACCCCGAGCTGCGGGAGGTCGCGGAGGAGGTGGAGCGGACGCTTGAGGCGATCATGGCCGAGGCGGCCCGGTAGCTCACGGCAACGCGGGGGGGAAGGCGTGGGGCGCTTCAGCGTGCTGGAGGAGATCGCGGTCGCCGACTGCGCGCTGGAGATCGAGGGCGACGGCCTCGACGACCTCTTCGAGACAGCCGCCCGGGCGCTCTGCGAGGTGATGGTGGACCCGGCCACCGTGGCGCCCACCGTCGAGCGCAGCGTGAGCCTCAGCGCCGGGGCCGTGGATCTCCTCTTCTACGACTGGCTGTCGGAGCTGATCTACCTCAAGGACCGGGACCGCGAGGTCTTCACAGAGAGCCGCGTCCGCGTGACGTCGGCCCCCCCCTGGCGGCTGGCGGCGCGGCTTCGAGGGGGGAGCATCGATCCGGAGCGCACGGCGCTCAGGGCGGACCCGAAGGCCGTCACCTTCCACCGGCTCGCCGTGGAGCCGGCCGGGCCGGGCTGGCGGGCCCGGGTCGTTATCGACATCTAGACCGCGTGGGGTCAGGTCTTGCATTCGCGCAAGTGCTGGATTGCAAGACCTGACCCCGGGAGGTGGGCGATGAAGGTGACACCGGCTGGCGACTGCATCTGGGAGATCCCACCAACCGAGAAGCCCGGCATGCGGGTGCCCGCGCGCATCTACGCTTCGGAGACCCTGCTGTCCCAGATGGACCAGGGGGTGTTCGAGCAGGTGACCAACGTCGCCTGCCTGCCCGGCATCGTCCGGGCCGCCCTCTGCATGCCGGACGGCCACTGGGGCTACGGTTTCCCCATCGGGGGCGTGGCGGCCTTCCGCGTCGACACCGGGGTGATCTCCCCCGGCGGCATCGGCTTCGACATCAACTGTGGCATGCGCGTGTTGCGCACCTCGCTCACGGAGGCCGAGGTACGGCCGAAGCTGCGCGAGCTGATCGGCGCGCTCTTCAGCGCCGTGCCGTCGGGGGTGGGCGCGCGGGGGTTGTTGCGCCTGAGCGACACGGGCTTCCGCCGGATCATGCTGGAGGGGGCCGGGTGGTGCGTGGCGGAGGGCTATGGCTGGCGCGAGGACCTGGACCACATGGAGGGGCGCGGCTGTCTGCCGGGCGCCGACCCCGGGCAGGTCAGCGCGCGGGCCGTCTCGCGGGGGCTCCAGCAGCTCGGGACCCTCGGCTCGGGGAACCACTACCTCGAGATCCAGGTGGTGCCGCCGGAGGGCATCCATGACGGCCGGCTCGCCAGGGCGCTCGGCGTCGAGGGGGCGGGGCAGGTGCTCGTCATGCTCCACTGCGGGTCGCGCGGATTCGGTCATCAGATCGGCACCGACTACCTGCGCCGCTTCGCCGAGGCGATGCCCCGCTACGGCATCAAGGTCGTGGACCGGGAGCTGGCCTGCGCGCCCTTCCGCTCCGCCGAGGGGCAGGCCTACTTCGGCGCCATGACGGCCGCCGCCAATAGCGCCTTCGCCAACCGCCAGCTCATCACCCACCGCATCCGCGAGGTGTTCAGCCGGGTGTTCGGCCGGGACCCGCACGCGCTCGGGCTGTCCGTCATCTACGACGTCTGCCACAACACGGCCAAGGTCGAACGCCACCGGGTGGACGGCGACTCGATGGAGCTCCTCGTCCACCGGAAAGGCGCTACACGCGCCTTCGGCCCCGGGGCCCCCGACGTGCCCGAGGCCTATCGCGACATCGGCCAGCCGGTGATCATCGGCGGCTCCATGGAGACGGGCTCCGCACTCCTCGTGGGCACGGCCCATGCCATGGCCGAGACATGGGGCTCCACCGCTCACGGCGCGGGGCGCACGATGTCTCGCGCGCAGGCGAAGAGGCGGGTGTGGGGGGAGAAGCTGCTCCAGGACATGGAGGAGCGCGGCATCCTGGTGCGGGCAGCCTCCATGTCTGGCGTGGCCGAGGAGGCCGGCTTCGCCTACAAGGACCTGGATGCAGTGGTGGACGTGCTCCAGCGGGTGGACATCTCGCGCAAGATCGTCTCGCTCAAGCCCATCGCCAACATCAAGGGGTAGAGTTCGCGCCCCCCGCGCCCCTCCCGTGGACGCCAGGCCCCGCTGGCTCGTGCCCCGGGTGGCGCGCGCCGTCTGGGTTCAGCGGTCGCCGGACAGGCCGTACTTGCGCAGCTTGTAGCGGAGGACGCGCTCGCTGATGCCGAGGAGCTCGGCGGCGCGCGTCTGCACGCCCCCGGCGCCGGCGAGCGCCTCCCGGATCATCCGCCGCTCGAGCCCCTCCACGCTGGCCACGAGGCCGGCGGGAGCAGCCTCGTCCGCCGCCGGCTCGTCCAGCGAGAGCGGCAGGTCGCTCTTCCCGATGACCTCGTCCCGCGTGAGCACCACGGCCCGCTCCACGAGGTTCTCGAGCTCCCGCACGTTGCCCGGGTAGTCGTAGCGGAGGAGCGCCTCCCGCGCCTCCCGGGTGAGGCCGCGGATCGTCTTGCCGTTCTTCTCGGCGAACCGCCGGAGGAAGTGGTCGATGAGCGGCGGCAGGTCCTCTCGACGCTCGCGCAGGGGCGGCAGCAGGATCATCACCACGTTGATCCGGTAATTGAGGTCGTCGCGGAAGCCTCCCTCGCGGACCAGGCCTTCCAGGTTCCGGTGGGTGGCGGCCAGCACGCGGACATCCACGGACACGGTGCGGACCCCGCCCACGCGCTCGAATTGCCGCTCCTGGAGCACGCGCAGGAGCTTCACCTGGAGGTGGAGCGGCAGGTCGCCGATCTCGTCCAGGAAGAGGCTCCCGCCGTCGGCCAGCTCGAAGCGTCCCTTGCGGGTCGCCGCCGCACCCGTGAAGGCGCCCCGCTCGTGGCCGAAGAGCTCCGACTCGAGCAATCCCTCCGGCAGCGCGGCGCAGTTGACGGCGACGAACGGCCCGGCGGCCCGCGGGCTGGCGTGGTGAATGGCGCGGGCGATCAGCTCCTTGCCGGTGCCGCTCTCGCCGCGAATGAGCACGGTGGCGTCGCTCCCCGCCACGCGCCGCACCAGGGAGAGCACCTCCTGCATGCGGCCGCTGTCGCCGACGATGCCCTCGACCCGGTGGCGCTCGCGGAGCGCCTCGCGCAGCTCTCGGTTCTCGCCGAGGAGCCGCTGGCGCTCGCGCACCCGCTCGATGCGGTGGAGCAGCTCGTCGAGGTTGAGCGGCTTGCTCAGGTAGTCCGTGGCGCCGGCCTTGATGGCCCCCACCGCCGTCTCGATGGTGCCGTAGGCCGTCATGACGATGACGGCCGCCTCCGGCGTGACGGCGCGCAGGCGGTGGAGCAGGTCGAGCCCGGAGAGATCGGCCATCCGCTGATCGGTGAGAACGAGGTCGAAGGGCTCCCGGGTGAAGCGCTGGAGCGCTTCCTGCCCGCCGGCCGCCTCGGCGGCATCGAAACCCCGCTTGCGGAGGAAGCCCGCCACGAGCTCGCGCTGGGCGGGCTCGTCGTCCACCACGAGGATCCGGAAGGGCTCAGTCACCCCTCGGCCCTCCGGTCGGGAGGGTGATGGTGAAGCGGCTGCCAGAGCCTGGCTCGCTGGCCGCCTCGATGCGGCCGCCATGGGCCTCGACGATCCGGCGGGCGATGGCGAGTCCCAGCCCGAGCCCCCGCGCCTTGCTCGTCACGTAGGGCTCGAAGATGCGCGGCAGGAGGTCAGCGGGAATGCCGGCACCCGTGTCGCTCACCGTGAGGGTGACTGCTCCGGCCGCGGACGTCGCGCCCAGGGTGAGGGTGCCGCCCCCGGGCATCGCCTGTAGCGCGTTGAGCGCCACATTGAGGAGGACCTGGGTGAGCCGCCCGCCGTCGGCCCGGGCCGGCGGGAGCCCGCCCTGGATCGAGAGCACTGTCTTCACCCCGGAGCGCGCCGCCTCGCCCTCGATCAGCGCGGCCACGGAGCGGAGCAGCTCGTGGAAATCCGTCGGCGCCAGGGCGAGCGACAGGGGACGGGCCAGGGAAAGGAACTCCTCCACGATCCCGTCGAGCCGCGCCACCTCGCCCCGCATGAGGCCCACCAGGCGGCCGTACTCCTGCACCTCGGCGGGCTGGAACTCGGCGCCGAGCCGCTGGAGCCCCATGGAGATGGCGTTCAGCGGGTTCCTCACCTCGTGGGCGACCGCAGCCGCCAGATCGCCGAGCCTGGCCAGGCGCTCAGTCCTGGCCATGGCCTCCTCGAGCTCGCTTACCTCGCGAAGGTGCCGGTGCTGGGTGTAGAAGATCAGCGCGAGCCCGACCGTCCCCAGGGCGAGCACGGCCAGGCCCAGCAGGAGGCCGGCGTCACGGTCCCGGCGCCACGCCTGGGCCATCGGCGCCGTGGAGAGCCGGATGCGGAGCAGCCCGGACGGAGCCGCCGCCGGGGCCACTGGGTGCAGCACCTCGAGGAGCCTCGCCCCTCCGTCGTCCTGGACGAGGCGTGCTGTGGCGTGACTGGATCCGAGAGCCGCGCGCATCGCCGGATCGTCCTCACGCTGCCCCACTCGCCCCGGCTCCGAGGCGGCGACCACGGTGAGCGCTCCATCGAGCAGCGCGATCGAGGCGACGCCGGAGCGCCGCGCCAGCTCCTCGATCTGCGCCTCGACCCCGATCTCCTTCCTGAAGTCGAGGACGAAGTCGGCATCGGCATGGACGGCGATGATGCCGGGAAAGGCGCGGGCGCCGACAGCGACGCCGAAGAGGCTCCCCTCCCAGAACGTCCGGTCCTGCACGGCGGGTGGCGCGGGGTGGGCGGCGTCCTCGTGCACGCCCCAGCGGCGCCCCCACATGTACATGCCCATGGGCGGATGCTCGGCCTGGCCGCCTGCCCCCGGGGCGGGGGACATCATCATCCCGTGCATCATGCCTCCCATTCCCGGCGGCGCACCCATGGGGGGGCGCAAGCCGGCCAGCGGATAGGGAGCGCCGCTCCGGTCCAGGAGATCCACCCGCCGGAGCCGGTTCATGGCGGCGATGCGCCGGAGGTCGGCGGGGTCGAAGCGCGGGGAAAGGAGAAGGTGGTCGATGAGACGGGCATTGTCGAGCAGGCGCTGGGCGATCATCTCCTCCATGAGGGCATTGCCCCGGATCGCGGCGCGGCTGGAGGCCTCCAGCGTCGCGGCCAGCGCGAATCCCTTCTCCTCGAGCTGGGCGAGGAGCTCGTGCTGGGTGCGGCGGGCGGCCCAGGCGGTGTGAAGCGCCAGGAGGACGAGCAGGAGCGCGAAGGATGCCAGGAAGTAGCGGGAGAGGGCGGCGGAGCGCTTCATGGAGCTCTCACGGCGGGATTCTAGCACCCAGCCGGCGCCCGTTCTGTTCCGCGGCCTGCCCGGTGGGCGCCGGGGTGGGGCTCGCTCCTCGACCACGACGGGACAGCAAGGGTCGCGGAGGAACCGCCAGCGTGGCTCCCGCCGGGCAGGCGTGGGGGCCCGTGCTCAGCGCGTCGCTGAGCCCGGGAAGGGCATCACGTTGCCCCACGGATTGACGTGAAGCGTCCGCGTCTCGCCCTTGGGGCCCTTCAGCTCCACCTGGTAGGCCAGCATTCCCCTGCCGCCGAAGGGCAGCACCTTCTCCACGGTGAAGCCAGGGAGATGCTCCTGCGCATACGCCTCGACCAGGGCCTTCGCCTCCTCCTGGGTGACCCGTGCGGGCGCCTGTGTCTGGGCCGCCGCCATGCCGGGGCACATCCCCGGCGCCGCGGCGCCGCCCATGGCGCCTGGCCCCATCATGCCCGGGCCCATCATGGAGCCGGGCCCCATGCCCATGCGTCCGGGCCCCATGTAGGCCAGCGCCGCGCCGGCCACGACCAGCACCGAGGCTGCCACCACTGCCGTGCTCAGAATCCGTCTCATGTTCTCTCTCCTCCTCTCGGGGTGTGTTCCGACACCTGGCAGGAGCATGGCGCGTGCCAGGGGGAGGCCTCAGGTGAAGTCGCGGGAAGTCAGCGACTTCCGCAGGGACCGGGCTGGCGGGTTCAGCCGGTTCGTCGAGAACGTCGAGAAGGCTCGACGACTCCGTCGAACGGACACAGGCGCCAGCGCGCCTGAGGTGCCGCATCCGTGTCAGGGCTTCTGGCGCAGGGCCTGCCTCGCCTCGCGGTACCACTGGCCGTGCGGCTCGAGGCGAAGGTACTCGCGCAGGTGCCTTCTGGCCCTGTCCCGCTCGCCGCGCTGCTGGTAGATCCGCGCCAGGCCCCAGTGTGCGCCACCGAGGCGCGGGTTCGCCGCCAGCGCGCGCTCTTCGAGCCGGAGGGCATCGTTCCCCTCGCCGAGCTCGAGCCGGCTGAGGCCAAGATACATCATGGCCTGGGCGCTCCCCGGGTCGAGCTGGAGCGCCGCCGCGAACTCCGCGGCGGCGGGCGCGTGGGCGCCCGCGAAATAGAGCGCCTCGCCCCGGCCGACATGCTCGCGGGCGCGCGCCCGCTGGAGCACCGACGGGTAGGCCGCCTCGATCTCGCGTGCCCGGTCGGGACGGGCGGTCCTTCGATAGGCCTCGACCAGGGCGGGGTAGGCCTGCAGGAACAGCTCGTCCCGCGCGCGGGCCCGCTCGAGGTAGCGGATCGCCTCCCCGTCGTGTCCGAGCTTGCTCCAGGCCAGGCCGAGGTTGTAGAGGACGCTCGGATCGTCGTCGAAGCGCAGCAGCTCCATGCTCTGCTCGATGGCGCGGCGCAGGTCCCCGCGCCGGGCATACGCGAACGCCAGCTCGCGATGGGCGACAGGACGCTCCCGGATGCTCCGGAGGACGTCGATGGCCCTGTCGTGGGACCCCAGGGTGTTGTAGAGCGCGCCCAGGAAGATGCGTCCGGTCAGCGATCCCGTCTCGACGATGTTGCGCCTCAGCTCGGCCTCGAGGGTCTGGGAGGCGAGCCCCTTGGCCAGCCGATGGTCGAGCTGGCGGACGCCATTGGCGGGCTTCACCTGCCGGTACTCGTCGCGCTCGACGACCCCGCGGAAGGGCCCGTCGCGTCGGAGGTAGACGAGCGCCAGGTCGTCCCAGTACACGAGTGCCCAGCCCGGATGGGCGAGACCGAGATCGACGTCCTGCACGACCGCGCCGTGAGACAGCTCCACCGCGGGATAGTCGAGGAGGATGATCTCGAAGCCGAGTCGCTCGCGCAGCCTGTCGAGGCTGCCGGGTCTCTCCCGGGCGAGGATCGCCTCCTCGAGCATCGCGGCGGGCCGACGCCACCGGCCGTCCACGAACGGCGCGCGCCGGGGCAAGTCCCTCCAGGCGATGTAGCCGCCCCAGTGGGGTGTGTTGAGGACGCGCCCGGTGACCCCCGCCCGGTCGAGATAGCGGAGCGCGCCTTCCGGGACCAGGGCGGTGTCGAATCCGATGCCGGGTCTCCACGGCCCTGCCAGCGGCTGGACGCCGGCCAGCGCCAGGCCCGTGAAGGCCGTGACGGCGAGCACACCCACGGTGCCCAGGGCGACGGCGAGCTTGCGCGCCGCACCGGCCGGGACGATCCGCGCGAGCGCCCAGCGCATATGCCGCGCCAGGATCGGTGCCCCCACGATCACCGACAGGAACATGAAACGGCGCGCCGAGAGGCCGAGGGAAAGGATCGGCACCGCGAGCGCGAGGGAGGTGAGCGATACACGCGGTGCGGCGAGGAGAAACGAGGCGCCGACGAGCGCGGCGATCACGAACGGGGCCGGGTCGCCGATCAGGGTCAGCGGTTGCAGCTCCTCGATGTCCGCGAAGAGCCAGGAGGACGCCCCCAGCCTGAACGGGGCGAGCAACGCCCCCGGCCCGTACGGGTTCGCCAGCGTGGCCACCAGCGAGGCCACGAAGGTCAGGGCGATGCCCCTGAGCTGCCGAGCGGTCGGGGTCCCCGGAAGCGTGGCGCCGTACCATCGCTGGATGGCGCGCTGTGCCCCTCCACCGACGAGGAAGGCCGCGAAGGGCGCCAGCCCGACCACCACGCTCGGGTGCATGTTCGCCCACAGCGCGTACAGGACGGGGATTCCCCAGAGCAGGCGACGGCCGGTGCTCACGTAGGCGTTGAGCGCGTACACCGTGACGCCCAGGAAGAGCATCAGGGCGATGTCGGGCCGCTCCACGAAGCGGTACCGCGCGACGGGAACACACGCCGCCAGCGCGATGCCCGCCACCACGGCGCCAAGGGCGCGGTGGGACGGCGCGTCGGGTGGCAGCAGCGCATCGCGGTAGAGGACGTAGAAGGTCGCGGCGAGGCCGACCGCCTTGAGGAGGATGACGCCCGCGAGGCCCGCCGCGGCGTGGGCCAGGTACAGGATGACGTCGAACAGCCACTCGTCGTTGTAGTAGGGGGCCGGCCCGTCCGGGAAATTCAGCGGCTCGCTCTTCGGGAAGCCGCGCTCGGCGGCGATGCTGCGCCCCAGGGCGAGGTGGGTCCACGCGTCGGTGTCGTAGACCTCGACCACCGCCAGAGCCAGCACCATGGTCGCGAGGAGCGCACCCACGCTCAGGCGCGCCGCGCGGTCGGTCATGCGCCTAGGCTTCGCCGGCCCCGTCCACCCGGGCCGACAGTAGAGCCACCTCCTGCGACAGGTTCTGCACCTGGGTGGTCAGCTTCGAGATGATCAGCGAGTAGTGGACGGCGATCATCAGCAGGAAGAGCGTCGAGAAGATCAGGAGCGTCGTGAGCGGGGCCACCGCTCCGATCATCCGCGTGATCCCGGCCAGCAGCCGGGGCCAGGCCACGAGCAGGATCATCGCCACGCCCGTCAGGAGCCAGAGCCATGCGTACTCCTCGCGCAGGCGCCGGCGCCGGATCAGCTCGAGGATCAGGACGAAGACGACGACGGACGTGAGGATGGAGAATACGGTCTGGTGCAGGGTCATCGGGACGTACATCTCACACCGCCTTTCGCGGGAGGGCCTCGCGCCGGGGCGGGCTCAGCAGCAGCGAGAGCAGCATCTTCATTGGCATTGCCGGCAGTGGCGCCGTCACGACCGGGCCGGCCCGCCCAGGTACGAGACGAGTGTCCTGGCGCGGTGGCGGTAGGTGTGCTCCTCCAGCACGCGCCGGCGGGCCGCCTCGCCGATGGCGCGACGGCGCCCGGGATCCGCGAGAAGGGCCCGGTACAACCCGGCGGCGGGCTCGTCCTCCGGGGCCACGACGACCTCGCGATCCGGCTCCAGCCACTCCTCGATCCCCGCGGTGGGGTTCGAGACGACGCAGCAGGCCATGGCGGCCAGCTCGAAGAGCCGCATGCACGACGAGGCCGCGAAGGTGGCATGCGGTCGGCGGACGATGTTCAGGTTGAGCCGGGACCGGCCGGCCCAGTGGCGGAGCCGGCTCGTGGGGACGGGGCCGATGCGCTCGGCCCGCCCGAGGTCTGCCACGAGGCGCGCGCCACCGACGACGAAACGCGCCGGCAGGTCCCGCGATGGCTGGGCCACCATGTGGCGGATGGCGCCCTCGCGCTGCTCCGCGCCGAAGCCGTAGAAGAAGACGTCGACGTCCTCGGCGACCGCGGCGGGAAAGAAGAGGTCGGCATCGGCCGCGAAGTGGAGCGTGTGCGCCTGCCGCGCGCCCATGCGGAGCATCTCGGCCCCGGCGGCGCGCGAGTTGGTGATGACGGCGTCGTACTCGGAGAGGTCCGCGAGGTCGTACCCGCGCACCCCCGAGGCATAGCCGCCGAAGGCCGGCAGGCTCATGGGCATGTCGCCGTCGAGGTAGAAGACCGGGACGGAGAACCGCCGGCGGAGCAGGGCGGGAAGCCCGGTGAAGTGGTTCGCCGGCACGTTTACGACCAGGACGGCGTCGACGTCTCGCTCGGCCTCGAGCACGCGCGTGAGGTGACGCTGCCAGCGGGGCAGGACCCAGCCCCGTACCAGCGCTCTCACGAGAGCAGAGGCTCTCGCCCCGGGCCGCGCTCGCCGGAGCCGGGCCTGCGCGGCCGCGAGCGCGACGAAGGCGCGAGCCTCGTGGCGGCACGGGTTCGGGTACGCGCGCCACCAGGGGCTCTCGACCGGCTCACCGGCGTAGGGGGTGGCGACGACCTCGGCGCCCACCTCGTAGAGGCCCTTGAAGAGCTGCCACCAGGCCGATGTCGCGCCGACGGCGAGCCTGAGGTCGAGCGCCGACACGACGGCGAGGATCTTCATCCGGACGATTGCGGCTCGGGTACCGGGTCCGTGGCCCGCATGGCGCGCTCATTGTAGCAGCGGCCCGAGGCGGCGGCTCGAGCGCCAGTCGCAGGCGGGCCCGTGGCGGCATCGCCCCACCGTTTCTCGTGAAGGTCCTCACATACGGCTTGGTCACCAATCGTAACGTGCCGGGAACAAGGCGATCTTGGGTGGCACCGCCCTTGCTAGCGTTCCAGCTACGGGGAGGGTTGCCTTGGACCGGACGCGATGTTGGCGCGCCTGCTGATCGGCTTCCTCGCCGTCATCGTCGCCAGCACAGTCCTGCTGGGCGCGGTGACGGCCTACTCCGTCGCCTCGCTCGATCGGGTCAACCATCAGCTGGTCCAGATCATGCGCTCGCGGGAAGCGGTGGCCGACCTGCGCCTCACGCTGGCCCAGGTCGGCGATCCGCTCGGCGGCCACATCCTCGGGCGCGATCCGGGGAGCCGGGAGCGGTTCGAGGGGCTCATCCGCGATGCCGAAGCGAAGCTCCGGTCGTGTTCGGCGGCGCCCTGCCACCTCTCCACTCGGACCCCCGAGAACATGGCGGAGGCGCTGACGCCCCTGATCGCGCGCGTCAAGGCGGAGGGGCGGCGGGTCTTCGAGGCAGGGCCGCAGCACGGGACGGTGCATGCCGAGATGGTCCGCCAATCCATCGGGCGCCTGAGGGATGCGGTCGAGCCCATGCTGGCCGCGGAGCGAGTCAGCGCCGACGAGCTGGATCGGGCGGCCGAAGCGGTGGAGTGGCGAGCGTGGTTCCTGGCCGGCCTGCTGACCATCGGTATCTCCCTCGGCGGGTCCACCGCCGCCATCATCCTCGCCCGGCGCATCTCGCGGCCTCTGTCGGACCTGGTCTCCGGGACCCGCCGGGTCGTGGCGGGCGACTGGGCCTACCAGGCGAACGTCGCGGCCCCCGCGGAGATCGGCGAGCTGGCGGTCTCGTTCAACGCCATGGTCCACGAGATCCGCCAGCAGCGAGAGCAGCTGGAGGAGCAGAACCGCACCCTCGAGGCGCGCGTGCGCCGGCGGACCGAGGCGCTGAGGCAGAAGGAGCAGGCGCTGGTCCAGTCCGAGAAGCTCGCCTCGCTCGGCCTCCTGGCGGCGGGCGTCGCCCACGAGCTCAACAACCCGCTCACGAGCATCGTGATGAACGCCAACCTGCTGAGCGAGGAGGTGGGCGAGGGCTCGCCGCTCCACAGGGAGCTCAGGAAGATCGACGCCGACGCGGGGCGCTGCCGGCGGATCATCGAGGATCTCCGGGCCTTCGCCCGCCTGCGACACTTGCAGAAGGTCCCCGGCGATGTGGCAGCCGTGGTCGACCAGGCCGTGTCGCTGGTGGCGCATGAGATGTCGCGGCGCCAGGTGCATGTCCGGAGGGACCTCGCGCCTGATCTTCCCAAGGTCGCCTGGGATCCCGACCGGATGGTCCAGGTGCTGAGCAACCTCCTGGTCAACTCGGCACAGGCCCTGGGCCGAGGGGGCCGCATCGTGATCAGGGGGCAGTGCGACGACGGCTGGCTGAGGCTCGAGGTCGAGGACAATGGGGTGGGGATTCCCGCCGAGCACCGGGGGAGGGTGTTCGACCCGTTCTTCACCACCAAGCCCGACGGCACCGGCCTGGGTCTGTCCATCAGCCACGGCATCGTGAACGAGCACGGCGGGCGCATCGAGGTGGACAGCCGCACCCGGGAGGAGGTGGGGGGCGGCGGGGAGACGGGGACCACGGTGCGGGTGATCGTGCCGATCGGGGAGAAGACGGCATGAGCCCACCCGATCCCGGCAGGGTCCTGGTGGTGGACGACGAGCCGAACATCACCGACTCGGTGAAGCGGGCGCTGGAGCGCGTGGGGTACGCGGTGGAGGTGGCGTCGGACCCCGAGCAGGCCTGGACCCGCGTCGAGCAGACAGCCCCCGACGTGGTCCTCTGTGACGTGCGGCTGCAGGAGGCCGACGGCATGGCGCTCCTCGGCCGGATCCAGGAGTGCTACCCCGAGATCGCCGTGATCATGATGACCGGGTACGCCTCCGTGGAGTCGGCGGTCAGCGCCATCAAGGCCGGGGCTCTCGACTATCTCGCCAAGCCCTTCAACCCGGACCAGCTGCGCCATGCCGTGGCCAGGGCGATGGAGCAACGGCGGCTGGTCGAGGAGAACCTCTACCTCAAGTCCGAGCTGGAGCAGGTCGCCCACGGCCGCTTCCTGATCGGCCAGAGCCTCACGATGCAGCGGCTCTTCGACAGCGCGCGGACGGTGGCCTGCACCGACAGCAGCGTGCTGATCACGGGCAAGAGCGGGACCGGGAAGGAGGTCCTGGCGCGGTTCATCCACGCCTCGAGCATCCGGCAGAACCGCCCCTTCGTCACGGTCAACTGCGCTGCGATCCCCGCCAACCTCCTCGAGTCCGAGCTCTTCGGTCACAGCCGCGGGGCCTTCACCGGCGCCGTTTCCAGCCGCCGGGGCTCCTTCGAGCTGGCCCACGGGGGGACGCTGTTCCTGGACGAGATCGGCGAGATGCCGCTGGACATGCAGGTGAAGATCCTGCGGGCGCTGGAGGAGCGCCAGGTCAAGCGGGTCGGATGGGAGGAGGCCATCACGGTCGACGTACGGATCATCACCGCCACCAACAAGGAGCTGGAGCAGGAGACCCGGGCCGGGCGCTTCCGCGAGGACCTCTACTGGCGGCTGAACGTGGTCCACTTCGTGGTGCCGCCCCTGTGCGAGCGGCCGGAGGACGTGATCCCGCTGGCCCGCCACTTCCTGGCCTCCTACGCGCGGGAGCAGAAGAAGCCCGTGGCTGACTTCTCGCCCGATGCGCTGGAGGCCTTCACCCACTACGACTGGCCGGGGAACGTGCGCGAGCTTCGCAATGCCGTGGAGCGCGCCGTGATCTTCGCGGAGGCCGGCAAGCCCATCCGGCTTTCCCACCTGCCGCCCCATCTCCGCCAGGGGGCCCCCAGGGCCACGCCGGCACCAGCGGCCAAGTCCTTCCGCACTCTGCGGGAGCTCGAGACAGATTACATCCGCGAGGTCCTCGAGGCCTGCGGCGGCAGCCGCACCAAGGCGGCCGAGATCCTCGGCCTGTCCGTCGTCACGCTCTGGCGCCGGCTCAAGAAGGAGGACCCAGAAGCCGACGAGGGTCTGATCGGCGCCTGACCCGCCCCTGCGTTCTGCAAGACCACCCCGCACTCGCGCGGGGCCCTCGCGGTGCTTTTCGAGCTGTTGCGCTCCTGCCGGGCTGCCGCCACTGGCGGGCCGACGGTGCCTGGATGCCCATTTCAATCTGCAAGCCCGGCCCCCGCTCGTGAAAGGTTCTGGCCTCCCGACATTTCAGGTGGTTAGAGGATCCCCATTTCAAAGTGAAGTGACCTCTCTCATTTGTATGCCGGGCTTTACACTTCACGCGCTCGCGATGCTTCACAAGTAGGTGCTTTATTGAGAGTTTCTCAAAGCATCCGCGTCGCCTGCGGCACCGATCTTGCCCTGTGAGGGGCGTATGAAGCCGGATCACGCGCCCGCGATGGCCGTGAAAGGGCAGGTGGGACAGGTGCTCAAGTCCATCGAGCATCCGGGAGGGAGGGTGAGCCTGCACTTCCGTCGGGGGGGGCTGGACGTCATGGTCGTCGAGGTCGAGGGGGGCAGCTCACTGGTCGAGGCCACGCTCTGGGGCCACAGCTCGTGGCACCTGGTGCTCGAGGGCCAGGCCGCCTTTCACCTCGGGGACAAGTGCTGGGAGCTCCTTCCGGAAGAATCCCTCCGCGTCGACGGGTCCACCCCCTACACGATCGTGAACCCGTCCCCCGACCGTGTGAGGTTGCTGAGCATCGTGGCGACCGGCGATCCGGATGGCCCGGAGGAACCATGGTGAGCGGGGCCGGGACAGCGGCGCGTGCCCGGACTGCGCTGGCGCTCCTCGGACTGGCCTTCCTCATGCTGGGAGCGGGGCCGCCCCGGACGGTGGTGGCAGTGGCGGCTCCCGCTGCGACGGCGACCACGGTCGCCGCGGCGACGCCTGTGCGGTTGCAGCCGGTGCGGCTGGTGTACCGCCAGATGGAAGGCACCTATCTCAAGGCCCCCCGCGGCGTGTTCGTGGACCAGCGCCGCGGCGAGGTCTATGTCGCCGACACGCTGAACGACCTGGTCGCGGTCTATGACCGCAACGGCCTGCCGCTCTTCGCCTTCGGTTACAACGGGGAGTTCAGGGAGCCCATGAAGGCCGTCGTCGACGGCCGCGGGCGGATCTACGTCCTCGCCGGCATCGGCCGGAAGCTCTCGGTGTTCAGTTACCGCGGCGAGTTCCTGCACGCCTTCCCTTTCGCCGGCCTCACGGGAAAGCCCGTGCCCACGGCTCTGACCGCGGATAGCGAGGGCAACATCTATATCGCCGATCAGACGAGCGGGCAGCTCCTCGTCTACGACGCGGATCAGCGCCTGCGGGTCAGGTTCGGGAGCGGCCGGGACGGGGATGGTCGCTTCCAGGCCGTCCAGGCCATCGCCGTGGACCGCAAGGGCCAGATCTACGTGGCCGACGCCCAGGGCATGCCGGTGCAGGTCTTCAGCCCCGAGGGGCGCTTCTTGCGGGGCTGGGGCGAGCATGCCACCGGCCCCCAGAACTTCTCACTCCCCGCCGGTCTGGCGGTGGATGCCGAGGGGCGGATCATCGTCGTGGACACGATTCGGCAGGTGATCAGCGTCTTCAGCCCTGACGGTGTCTTCCTCGGCCGTCACGGGGGCATGGGCTTCGCCCCCGGCACGATGGCCTTTCCCACCGACATCGCCAGCGACGGGGAGCGGCGCCTCTACGTGGTGGAGCGCGTGGGGAGCCGGCTCCAGATCCTGGACGAAGAAGCGGGGCCGGCGTTCCGGCCGCCGGCCGCCGGGGACAGACAGGCGCCCCAGCGCACGCGGGAGGAGATCAGGCGCTCGCTGGGCGACCTCGTGAGGACGACGCCATGAACCGCCGCCGCCCGCCTCCATTCAAGCGCGAGGATTTCCGGCGCTCACGCAGTGACGAAGTGAGAGTCCACAAGGAGGGACAGACGATGAGACGACTACTGATCGCGCTTGCCGCCTTCGCTGCCGTCGCGCTGTGGGGCGGGATCGCGATGGCCGGCGAGTACCATTCTGGCCAGACCCTCTACTGCTACGACTGCCACACCATGCACTTCAGTCAGGCCCACAAGTTCGGCAGCGGGGACGCTCCCAGCAGCACTCCGGCCCCCGGCGGCGACTGGCTGGGCACGACGGGCCCCAACCACTTCCTCCTCAAGGCGCCGGCCAACGAGCTGTGCATGGCCTGCCACGACGGCCAGAGCTTCGCGCCGGACGTGGTGGCAGCCAACGCCAATGCCTCGCCCACGCAGGGGCGCCAGGCGGGCGCTGTGAACAGCGGCGCAGCCTCGGGGGACTATGCGGCGTGGAAGGGCCACACGCTCGGCGCGACGTCGGCACCGCCCGGATATAACCCGAGCGCCATCGGGGCCGCGGACTGGTACAACGCCGCCGGCGGCCTCGAGTGCATCAGCTGCCACGCCCAGCACGGGCCGGCCACCTCCTACAGGAACCTCGGCCCCTACGCCCTCGGGGGTGTGGCGAGCAGCGCGCGGCCGACCTACACGATCAACACCGCCAATGACACCACCAAGGACGTGTGGGTCAATCTCGCGTCCTACGCGGCGGGCTCCGGCGCCGCGGCGACGTTCAACCCCTACTACGACAGGGCCACCGTCAACTTCAACCGGAACGACGCCACCGTGGGCAGCCTGAAGACCAGCAACAAGCTGGGCACCTTCTGCGCCGCCTGCCACGCCAACTTCCACGGGGGGCCGGGCGACGCGAATATCGGCGCCAGCGACGCGGCGCTGGACGGGTTCATCCGCCACCCGACCTCGCAGGTCACCATCGGGGCCGCCGGGGCGCAGGGCTACGGCGGGCACTCGAGCTTCAACCGGTACCGGGACGCGACGACGAAGGTGAAGACCTTCAGCAACAACAGCGACTGGACGAATGCGTCGCCGGGCTGCATCACCTGCCACAAGGCCCACGGGAACAACAACCCGTTCGGCCTGATCTTCCTGAACCGCGCGGCAGCCTCGGTGGACGAGGAAGGCGGTCTCGGCGCCGGGCAGACCGCGAGCCTCCCGACGGGCATGCGGAATCTCTGCGGCCAGTGCCACGGCCAGGGGAACTAGCCCGGCAGCCGCGTAGCAGATAGACGCTGAGCGGGGCGGGGGCCCTCGGGCCTCCGCCCCGCCCGGAGGCGTGAGGGGGCGATGGGAAAGCGCGGATGTGCCCTGGTCCTGAGCGCGGCCCTCGGATTGCTCGCCGCGACGGCCGCCGTGGCCGGCGAGTACCACTACGGCGCGACGCTGGTGTGCGCCGACTGCCACACCATGCACTACAGCCAGCAGCATGCCTACGACAGCGGCGACCCCGCCACGCCCGCGCTTCCGTCGGGGGGGCCGCGCGAGTACCTGCTCCGCAACCGCGACAGTCTCCTCTGTCTCAGCTGCCACGACGGGCAGACCTTCGCCCCTGACGTGCTGGGCGCAAACACGGGCACCCATGTGCGCCAGGCGGGCGCGCTGCCCACGGGTGCGCCGCCCCACGAGGCGTGGAAGGGGCACAGCATCGGCGTGACGGCCGTGCCTCCCGGCGGCGCCATGAGCCTCAAGCTGCAGTGCGTGAACTGTCACGAGCCCCATGGCTCCGCCTACTACCGGAACCTCGTCGGCAGCGCCGCCCAGGTCACCTACGCGAAGGGGACCAACGACACGACGAAGGCGGTGTTCCTGCGCTCGTGGACGCTCGGGGCCATCGCCACCAACTACTCCGTCGACAACGTGGACTACAACGAGCCCAACCCGCAGCAGTCCGCCATGGGGCGCCTCTGCAAGGGCTGCCACACGGACTTCCACGGCGTCCAGGGCGACTGGAACATGGGCGGCGCCGGCGGCACCGAGTGGCTGCGCCATCCCACGGGCGACGTCAACATCGGCGCCGCGGGTGGCGGGCACTCGAGCCTGGACCGGTTCAGGAACGGCCTCTACCGCGTCAAGGTGCTGAGCCCGTCGGGGGACTGGGGCAGTCAGGGCGCGCCGTGGCCGGCCGCGCCGGCCACCCTCACGCCGACCTGCATCAGCTGCCACAAGGCGCACGGCAACCAGAACCCCTTCGGCCTCATCTATCTCTCCCGGTCCGCGACCTCAGTGAACGAGGAGGGCGGCTACGCGGCGGGACAGAGCGCCGACACGGCCACGGGGATGCGCAACCTCTGTGGCCAGTGCCACACCCAGGGGAACTAGCGCAGGGTCCTGCGGCGATGCGCTAGAATCGGTGCTCGTGAGAGCCCCCTCGCTCCTCGCCGCCGTCATCGCGGCCGCCCTCGTCTCTCCCGTCCCGCTCCTGCATGCCGGCGACTTCCACCATCTCGGCTCCCTCGTCTGCTCCGACTGCCACGTCATTCACTACAGCGAGACCCACTTGCAGAGCGGCGCGCCCGGCCCCGACCCTCTCCTGGCCCCCGGCGGCCCCTTCCCCTATCTGCTCAAGTCCGGTCAGGGGCAGCTGTGCCTCGCCTGCCACGACGGGAGGGCGGACATCGCGGACGTGCGCGGCGCCCACACGGGCACTTACGACAGAGCGGCGGGGCAGCTCAACGTCCTGGGGGACGGGGCGGCGGTGGAAGGGACGGGGCATACCATCGGCTCCACGGCGACCCCGCCCGGCGGGACATCAGCACCCTCGGGGCTTCAGTGCCGGCACTGCCACGCCACGCACGGCAACGCCTACTATCGGAACCTCGTGCCCAACCCGGGCGGCGCGACGGGGAAGTACGTCACCTACGTCAGCGGCGGGAGCTACAGCGGGACGGCGGCCGTGCAGCAGCTCGCCACGGCGCCCATGGCCAGCCACTACGCGACCAGCAATATCCTGTACCGACGGAGCGTGGTGGGAACCACGGATCTCGGGCTGTCCGAATGGTGCGGCGGCTGCCACCGCGACTTCCACGGGGCGGGAGGTGCCGCCAACATGGGAGGTTCCGCCAGCGGGGACGCGGGCGCCGCGCCGTGGCTCAGGCATCCGACCCGGGATGTGACCATGGCAGAGGCGGCGGCCAACGGGCGCGTGAATGCGACCCACTGGTTCTCCACGCTGGCCTCTCGGGTCCCCGTCGTGTCGCCCGGCGGGAGCATTCCGGGCGCCGCGGGGACCAGCGACAACGAGGTGTTCTGCGGCTCGTGCCACAAGGCGCATGGGTCCACCAACCGCAAGGGGCTGATCTTCGACGACGAGACGACGGCCGCGCCCGGGGACGGGAGCCAGCAGAGGGACACATGCCAGCAGTGCCACTACCAGTGATGGGTCGGGGGGTGAGAGGGGCGTGGGGGATCCTCGCCGTGCTCCTCCTCGCGGCCTGCAACGTCGCCGGCCCGCCCCTGCCCGCCGGACCACGCCCCGGCGAGGGGCGCGTGTCGCTCTACCTCAACGGGCCGGCCGCCGCCCCCCTGGAGATCACCTTCGAGCTGACCTCGATCGGCGCCCTGATCGACGACGGGCTCCCCGCTCCCCTTCGCGCCGCCCCGCGCCGGATCGCCTCGCTGGAGGTGGTCGAGCGCCAGATCCTGCTCGCCGAGGCTTTCCTCCCCCAGGGCCGCTACCGGAAGCTCGCGCTGGGTATCACGAAGGCGAGGGTGCGTCAGGAGGGCAGGTGGGTGGACCTCTCCACGCCGCCCGAGGGGGTCCGGATCGACACCGACTTCGAGATCCGGCGCGGCGAGGCCACCGCCCTCTTCATGACCTGGGACGTGGGGCGCAGCATCGAGCGGGAAGCCTTCTTCCGCCCTGCCTTCGCGCTGGAGGGCAGGGGGCAGGAGCTGCGGCGCGTTCTCGCCTACGTGAGCAACGAGGGCTCCGACACCGTCTCGGTGATCGACCGCTCGCTGGACCGCGTCGTCGCCGTGCTGGCCGTGGGGCGGGCCCCCCGCGGGCTCGCCGTCACCCGCGACACCTCCCGGGCCTTCGTCGTCAACTCGGGCGAGAGCACGCTGGGGGTCATCGACGTCAACAGCAACCGCGTGATCCACACGACGAACCTGGAGGTGGGGGCCGGCGCCTCCGATGCGGTGATCACCCCGGACGGGCGGACGCTCTACGTGACGAACACGGCGCTCAACAGCGTGTCCGCCATCGACGCCCAGAGCTTCCAGACCGTCAGGGCCGTGCCCGTCGGGCTCAGGCCTGCGGGGCTGGCCCTGATCCCGCCGCGCGCCGGGCTCCTGGTGGCCAATGGCGGATCCAACACGGTCTCGCTGATCGACACGTCGCGCAACGCCGTGGCGGCGACCATCCCCGTGGACTTCCAGCCGTCCAACCTGGCGGTGGACGCGACAGGCGGCCAGGCATTCGTGCCTCACCTGGGCTCTCCGCGCCTCTCCGTCGTGTCGCTGAGCGCCTTGCGTTCCGTGAGGACGGTCACGGTGGGTGTGGCGGCTGCCGTGCTCCCCGAGGGCGAAGTCGGGGGGACCCGGCTCCTGATCGCCAGGCCGCGCGAGGCGCGCGTGTCCCTCTTCGACGTCGGGCTCAACGCCGAGGTGGACTCCATCGCCGTGGGCGAGGAGCCCCGCTATCTCGCCCTGGAGCCCGACCGGGAGAAGCTCTACGTGGTGAACCGGGGCTCGGACACGGTCACGGTCATCGATCGCTTCTCGCGCCGGGTGCGCGCCACGATCCAGGTGGGCAAGCGCCCGTACGCGATCGTCCTCGTCCCGTGAGCCCCCGCATCGCGCCCCTTCTCGCCGTCTCCGTGCTGGGGGGCGCGCTTCTCGCCACGCCCGGCTCGATGCACGGCCGCGGCGGCGTGTACAACCAGACGCGGCACGCCGATCCCGTCACCGGCGTCTTGCGGATCTCGGACTGGGCCCGGGGGGACTGCGGCCAGTGTCATGCCCCCCACGACGGCAGCGCGCCGACCGCCTTCGCCCTCTTCGCCCCGAACACGAACGGGCTCTGCTACACCTCGGGCTGCCACTCCGGGAACTCGGCGAATGCCATCTACCAGGGCCCGGGGAGCTACGACGCCTCCACGCACGCGACCCGGAGCGGCATGGTGTGGCCTGGAGCGGATGCCACCCTGGATGCCGCGGCGCCGCGCGCGCGCCCCGCGGGCGACTGGGGCAAG
Source organism: Candidatus Rokuibacteriota bacterium (assembly GCA_016188005.1). Taxonomy (NCBI): domain Bacteria; phylum Candidatus Rokuibacteriota; species Candidatus Rokuibacteriota bacterium. The sequence continues at coordinate 90,066 of JACPIQ010000104.1, forward strand.
TGCGTGAACTGCCACGACGTGCACGGCTACAACATGGACGGCGCGGGGCTGATCCCGAGCCTCGCGGTGTCCCGCGAGGAGAGGCTCTGCCTCGTCTGCCACGACGGCTCGCCGGCTGCCAGGAACATCAAGGCCGAGGTGAACAAGGCCGCCAGGCACCCCGTCGCCTCCTCCGGCAGACACAGCGCCGCCGAAGCCGGGACGCCTGGCGCGTACGGGGCCGGGCCCCCGGACCGCCGCCACGCCGAGTGCGTGGACTGCCACAACCCCCACTACGCGCGGGCTGGTTCCCCGACCCCGGCCACGACGTCCTATCCGATCATGGGGGTGGGGCGCATCTCCGTGCTGAACGGCCCCGCCGGGAGCACGCCTGCCTTCACGTATGTCCCGGCCTCCAGCGTCACGCCGCCGGTGGCCGAGTACCAGCTCTGCTTCAAGTGCCACTCATCGTGGACCAGCCTGCCGGTCGGGGCCCGGGACACGGCCGTGGAGTTCAACACGAACAACGAGTCGTTCCACCCGGTCGAGGGAGCGGGCAGGAACACGACGGCCGCCATGACGGCAAGCCTCAGCGGCGGCACCGGCACCCCGCGCCTCACCACCTCGAGCACGATCTGGTGCAGCGACTGTCACAACAGCGACGCCATCCCCACCACCGTCAGCACGCTGTCGGGCTATTCCGGGGCGGTTCCCAAGGGGCCCCATGGATCGAATGTCGGCTCGGCCGATGTGAACCTGAGCCGGAAGATCCTCCGGGCGAACTACCGCGTGACCCTGCTGCCGAGCAACGCCGCCTACAGCGCGAGCAACTTCACGCTGTGCTTCATCTGCCACGCCTCGGCTCCCTTCGCGGACGCCAGCAAGCGCAGCCGGCCGGACACGAATTTCCGCCTCCACGGCTATCACATGACGGACATCGCGGGGGAGTCCGGTGGCGTCGCGGGCAGCCTCGACACGCCGGGCAACGGGAGGGCGGGTCAGGGCAATGCCGTCTGCAAGGAGTGCCACTACACGCTGCACGGCACCAGGCTCACCTATCACGAGGCCAACCGGAGCTACAGCCGGCTGGTGAGCTTCTCGCCGAGCATCTCGGGTCCCGGGGGAACCGGGGCGCCCTCCTGGACCGGCAAGAGCTGCAGCCTCAGATGCCACGGCAAGGCCCACTCTCCCAAGACGTACTGAGTGCTCACGGACCGGGAGCGGGGCGGACTACGATGCTGGCCAGGCAGGACGAGGAGGATGAGCGGCAGCGGGACGGGGAGAGGACATGCGCTGCGGCGGGTCTTCGGAGCCGCGGTCGCACTCCTGTCCCTGTCGTGGGTTCCGGCCCATGGCCAGGAGCTCCACGGGCTCTTCACCGGCTCCACCAGCGCCACGACGAGCGAGTCCTCGCAGGGGACTCGCGCCGAATTTCAGAACACCCGGGAGGCCGTGGACCTGAACTGGAACAAGCCCATCTCCCCGACGCTCGGGTACCGGCTCAGCTTGCGCTCCGAACGCGTCGATAGCACGAGCAGCCTCAGCGGCGCCGGCCAGCAGACCACGACCGACTCCTCGTCGCTGCTGGTCCAGCCCGTGCTCGACGTCACCCTGGCCTCGCCCGGCTACACCCTCAGCGCCGGATTGCGGCTGCGCGAGCTGTTCACCGAGGAGGACAAGGCCGAGGAGGTGACGCTCAGCGAACGCACCGCCTTCGCCCGCTTCAGTTACAGCCCGGAGCAGCTCCCGTCGGTGGCCCTCATGCTGGAGCAGTCCACCTCGGCGGACGACCGGAGCCCGCAGACCCGGGACGAGACCGATACCCGGTACCAGCTCTCGAGCCAGTACACGCTGGGGGGCCTCGCCAACCTCGCCTACAACTTCAGCCGGCAGGTCCACGAGGACCACCTGGAGGCGCGCACCCAGACCCAGGACACCCACACCGGCTCCGCGGGGTTCGCCCAGAAGTTCCTCGGCGACACGCTGTCCGTCCAGGCCGATCTCTCTCTGAACTACAGCAAGACGCTCGAGGAGTTCTTCGTGCCGGGCACGGCAGAGATTGGCCGGACGCTGGCCAGCGGGCTTCGGGCCGGCCCGGATGCCTCGCCCGCCAACTCCGCGGATGTGCCGCTGGTGACGGAGCCGGCGCTGCTGAGCGGTGCGGCGAACGTCCCGCTGACGCTGCTCTCGGCCATCGGCTTCGGGCTTGTGGCGCCCGAGACCGTGTCGGAGATCGAGATCTCGCTGGCGGCCGAGCCTCCCTTCGTCCTCCCCGCCACCCTGACGTCGTCCGTGACGATTCGCGTCTTCTCCACCGACGACCCGACCCTCGTCACCTGGACGGAGGCTGCGGGGGTGGCGGGGAGCTTCGATCCGCTGCAGAACCGCCTCACGCTCACCTTCGCCAGCACCACGGCGCGCTTCTTCAAGGCCTATGTGAGCCGGAACGACTTCGGCGCGCTGCTCAAGGCCACCGGCATCGCCGCGCCCAGGACGACCACCGTCGTCGCCGGAACCACGCTGTCCCGGAGCACGAGCGGCGGCACGGTCAGCGCGGGACTCTCGTACACGCCGATCCAGATGCTGACGGCCGCGTACAACGTCAGCCTGACGCAGAACACGCAGGACCCCGAGGCGATCGAGTCGACGAGTGGGTCGCACTCGTTCAGCCTGACGGCACGGCCTCATCGCCTCGTGAACACGGCGGCGACGTACCAGTACAGCTGGAGCGGCACCAGCCAGGCGGGGGCCCAGGACACGACGCAGACCTCCTACACGCTGAGCGCCGGCTGGACGCCCCTGCAGACGCTGAGCACCACGCTCACCCTGGCCCGGAACGAGAGCGAGGTGGCAGGGGTGCTCGAGAGCCGCAGCGACACGGCCAGCCTCGGCGCTGCCGCCAAGGTCTTCCCCGGGCTGAACCTGGACTCCTCGTTCGCGCTCTCCAGGGCCCAGAGCTTCACCTCCGAGCAGGAGATCGTCGGCCAGGACGCCCTGTTCCGGGCGACAGCCCAGATCACACCCTGGATCAGCACGGTGGGGAATTACGGCATCCAGATCAGGGAGACCACCCCGGCGCCCGCCGGATCGGACGCCGTCGCGGTGACCCACAGCGTGGGCGGTGGCACCGTGTACACCCTGTCGCGGCTCGTCAACTTCACGACCCGCTTCGACTACGTGGCGAGCCCGGACGGGTCGAGCCTCTCCCAGCAGTACAAGGTCGACTGGGTGCCGACCTCGAAGACCTCGTTCTTCGTCAGCTATGGCACCACGCAGCAGCACATGGGGGAGATCCAGGGCGGCTCGGATACGATCACGCTCAACGGGCGGTGGAGCATCAACCGGGCCGTGGATCTTAGTGCAGACTACTCATTCTCCCGGACCACCAGCGGGACCACCTCGCAGGAGGTACAATCCATGAGTGCATCCGCGAGCCTGCGCTTCTGATGGGGCCGAGGTGACACGCCCCGTCGCCTGGGCCGCGCTGCTCGCTCTCCTCGTCCTGGCGGGCTGCGCCCGGCCGCAGTTCTTCATTCATCAGACCTACGATTTCAGCATCGTGAAGAAGGTCGCGGTCCTGCCGCTGGAGAACCTCACCGCCGACCAGCTGGCCGGCGAGCGCGTGCGGAAGGCGGTCATCGCAGAGCTGCTCGCGGCCGGGGTCGTGGACGTGGTCGAGCCGGGGCAGGTCAACCGTGCGCTGAACCAGCTCAACATCCAGGCCGTGACGGCGGTCTCCGCGGACGACTTCAAGAAGCTGGGGGCGAGCCTCGGCGTCCAGGCCATCTTTCTGGGCTCGCTGGACGTCTATGACCGGATCAGCCTGGGAGGCGGCTCGTTTCCCGAGGTCACGATCAGCCTGCGGGCCGTGGATCCGGCCACCGGGACCATCGTGTGGTCGGCGACCCACAGCGGGGGAGGCGTGGGCATCGTGGGCCGCCTGTTCGGCTTCGGCGGCGACACCATGAGCGAGGCGACACAGAAGACCATCCGCGCCGCCCTGGCGACCCTGTTCAGGTGATGCGGCCGGCGCGCGGACGGTGCATGCGGTGGCCGGGCGCGTTCGCGCTCGTCACGCTGGCCGCGCTGGGGGGAGGGGCTGCGGCCAGCGCCCAGGAGCCGGCGGTGCTGGCGCTGCTGCCCTTCGAGAACGTGAGCGGGCATGTGGCCGGCGCGCGGGTGATCATGCCGATCCTGGAGCGGGCGCTGGCCGACAGCGGGTACCGGGCGCTGGGCCCGGGGCAGCTGGAGCCCTTCCTCGCGCGCCAGCGGATCAGGAACACCGGCCAGCTCAGCCGGACCCATCTGGCCGCCCTCCGCCGCGAGCTCGGGGTGGCCCGGGCGCTGGTCGGGTCGGTGGCGATCTTCAACGACTCGGCCGAGAACCCCCAGTGGGGGCTCTCCGCGCGGATCCTGGCGACGGACTCGGGGGCCATCCTCTGGGCGGCCAGTGCGGGGCTCACCGGGGACGACTTCACCATCGCGCTCGGGCTCGGCACCATCACCTCGGCGGAGCGGCTGGCGGCCGAGACGGTGAAGGCGCTCCTGCGCGACCTCCCGGGCGCGGGTGAGCCCCTGCGGCTGCCGCCGGGCCGGGCGCCGCTGCTGCCTCGGCTGTTCGGCGTCAAGGCCGCTTTCCGCAGCCCGGTGCTGGACTCCGATCCTCCGAAGCGTGTCGCTGTGCTGCCCTTCGAGAACGTCTCCGACCGGAAGGGAGCCGCGCGGATCGTCGCCGACGTCCTCACCACCGTCCTCGCCCGGCGCGGGCGCTTCGAAGTCGTGGAGCCGGGCACGGTGAGCGAGGCGCTCGTCGCCGTCGGTGCCGCGCCCTACGGGACCATCGACCTCGACACGCTGGGCGCCCTGCGCCAGCGGCTCGAGGTGGACGCCATCATCCTGGGGACGGTCTTCAGCTACAGCGAGGGACTCAAGAAGGCGGCGACGACCTCACCGGAGGTCGCGCTCGACGCCCGGATGCTGGACGCGCACAGCGGCCGCATCCTCTGGGTCGCGGAGCGGGCGCGGGCCGGCGAGGATTCCCGCATCGCGCTTCACTTCGGCACGATCCGAGCCATGGTGCCGCTGGTCTTCCGGGTCGTCAGCGAGATGCTCGGGACGCTGTGATGCGCCACGCCCTTTTCGCGACGCTGGTGGTGACCCTCGCTGCCTGCGCGCGGCCGTCTCCCTCCGACCTGATCCTCGCCAGGGTCAACGGCGAGGCGATCACTGCCGCACAGCTGGACGAGGGTTTCACCGCGAACCACCAGGGCCATGGCGTGTTGCTGGCGGGACGCGGCGCGGTGCGCGACTTCCTCGAGCAGGTCATCGACAGGCGGCTCCTCGTCCAGGAGGCGCGGCGCATCGGCGGAGAGGAGCAGCCGGACATCCAGAAGTGGCGGGCTGCGCTGCGGGCCAAGCGCGCCGGGGAGGGACTGTTCAGGGCCGAGGTGACGAACAAGGTCGTCGTCCGGGAGGAGCAGGTGGCGGCGGTGTACTCGCAGCTCGGGGAGCGGTTCAGCGCCCGGCACATCCTCGTGAGCAGCCGCGAGGGAGCCGAGCAGGCCTTCGCGCGCATCAAGGCGGGCGAGGAATTCGGCGAGGTCGCCCGCCAGCTGTCCCGGGCCGCGACGGCGAACCGCGGCGGCGATCTCGGGATCGTGCAATGGGGGCGGCTGGACCCGACGCTGGAGAAGGCCCTGTGGGCGCTCGGGCCGGGGGACACGAGCGAGCCGTTCGAGTCCGAGGAAGGGTGGAACCTCCTGCACGTGACGGACCGGACATCGGAGGAGCTTCCGAAGCTGGGGGAGGCGCGTTCCCGGATCCGGGCCACCCTCGTCCAGCGGTTGACCAGGGCGGGGGCCGGGGCGCTCTTCCGCCGGCTCATGACGCAGTCGGGAGCCGTGATCGACGAGGCGCCCCTGGTCGCCGCGCTCGTCGCGGCCCCGGGGGCAGGCTCGGCCCCGACGGCGGTCGTCGTGGATGCCGCGGGTGAGCGGATCACCGTCGACCGGGCCCTCAAGCTCGTGAACGTCGAGGCCGCGAGGAAGCTGCCGCCGGACCGGATGCGCCGGCAGGCGCGAGGGGTGCTCGAGGCGGAGGTGTTCAGGATCCTCCTCGAGAAGGAAGGCTTGGCGCGCGGCTATGGGGACACGCCGGCGGTGCTGCGCGAGCTGGACGAGGGCACGGACGAGGCGATCTTCGAGCATCTGCTCGGCAGCGTGGTGCTGGCCAGGGTGCAGGTAGGCGACGCCGAGATCGAGGCGTATTACCGGAGCCACGCCAAGGAGTACACCGAGCCCGAGGCGATCCAGATCTCCGCCCTGCTGGTGGAGGGCGAGGACGAGGCGCAGGAGGTCCTGCGGGAGCTCCGCGGGGGAGCGGAGCTCGGGGCGCTGGCCCGGAGACGGTCCAAGGACCCGTCCACGGCGGCCTCGGGCGGGGAGATCCCGGGCTGGCTGACGCGGGGCAAGCTCGACCCCGCCGTCGAGGCGGTGGCCTTCTCGCTGAGGAGAGAGGGAACGCTGGGAGTCGCCAAGGTGTCGGCGGGGTATTTCGTGGTGCGGCTGGAGCGGCGCCGACCCGAGCGAGTCAAGCCGCTGGACGAGGTGAGGGAGGCGGCCAGGACAGCGGCTCTCCGCCAGCGTTCCCGCGAGGCGGTGAAGGGCTGGGTCACCAAGCTGCGCCAGGCCTCGACCATCGATGTGGATGACGCCGCCATCGATCGCGCCATCGCCTCCTACGAGGCGTCTGCCGCGGAGAGGGCCCGGAAGGCCGAGGAGATGGAACGGGCGCACGGCGGCCGGGCGGCGCCGAAGCGATGAGGCCGTGCCTCTGGGGGCTGCTGGCACTGGCGGCGCTCGCGCTCGCCTCCTGCGCGCCGCCGGCGGGCGAGGGCCGCTTCGGTCGGCCCGCCGAGGGAGAGCGCCCCGCCCGCTTCGCGCCGAAGGCCTGCGTGGAGTGCCACGCCAAGCAGACGGCCGCCTACGGCGCCGAGAAGGTCGTGCATCGCCCCGTCAAGGAGGGAAAGTGCGAGAGCTGCCACCAGCGCCACGGGCTGGTGGGGGCCGCCATCATGGTCAAGGAGGGCCCTGAGCTCTGCTACGGCTGCCACGCACGAGAGAAGCAGGCGTTCGAGCGCGGCAGGCTTCACGGCGCGATCAAGGGCGCAGCGAAGGACTCCACGCAGAAGCGGACGGGATGCGTCTCCTGCCACGATCCCCACGCCTCCAGGGAGACAGGGCTGCTCCGGACCGCCGGCAGCGAGCTCTGCTTCACCTGTCACCAGCGGGCCCCGTTCGTGAAGAAGGTCGGTCACGCGCCGGTGACGCAAGGCTGCCGCACCTGCCACGACCCGCACGCCTCGCCCGAACCCAAAGGGCTCGTGAAGGCGGCCGGGGCGCTCTGTCAGGACTGCCACAGCCTCGACACCCCGAAGGCGCAGGCCGCGCACGGCGGCTATCCCATGAAGGGGACCGTGTGCACCAGCTGTCATGCCCCCCACTCCTCGGTGCACCCGAAGCTGATCCGGGACGCGGCGCACGTCGTGATGGGCGACGGTGGCTGCTCCAACTGTCACGTGGACAGCAAGTCCGCGGCCCCCTTCAAGACCACGGGCGAGCCGCCAGCGCTCTGTCTCTCCTGCCACGGGGACGCCGAGAAGGCGCTCACGATGAAGGTCGGGCACGCGCCGTTCAAGAACGGCCAGTGCACGGTCTGCCACAGTCCCCACGCGACGGACTTCAAGGCGGTCCTGCTGTCGCCCGAGAGAGCGCTGTGCGTGACCTGCCACGACAAGGTGGGCGAGGCGCTCGCGGCCAGGGCGGTGCACAAGCCTGCCGGCGAGAAGTGCACCTCCTGCCACAACGCGCACGCCGCCCCCCAGAAGGGGCTGCTGGCCAGGAGCCCGGGCGAGGTCTGCCTCGGCTGCCACGTCAAGCAGGCAGCCGATCTGAAGCGGAAGTCGTCCCATCTCCCGTTCGCGACCGGCGACTGCACCTCGTGCCACAACCCGCACGGCTCCCGGGAGCCCAGGCTCCTGACGGCATCGGCGACCACCCTCTGCTACACCTGTCATGCCGACAAGGAGAAGGAGTTCGACAAGCTCACGGTGCACCGCCCGGTGGCCGCCGGGGAATGCATCCGCTGCCACAGCCCGCACGCCGGTGACCAGAAGCCGATGCTGGTCGCTCTCGAGGGGGAGCTCTGCGTGAGCTGCCACGGCGCCCTGCTCGCGAAGGCGAAGGGGGGCAAGAGCCACTTGCCCTTCGAGGCCCGCCAGTGCAGTGCCTGTCACGTGCCCCACGCCAGCGACACGAAGAGCCTGGTCGCCGGGAAGGGGACCGAGGTGTGCACAGCCTGTCACGACGATCTCCTCGGGAAGGCGACGCCCGTCCTGAGCACGCACCTCCCGGTGAAGCAGGACTGCACGGCCTGCCACGAGCCCCACGCGAGCGTCAACGAGGCCCAGCTGAAACGGCCGCCGAAGGAACTGTGCCTGACGTGTCACACGAAGCTCGGCGACCGGATCAAGAAGGCCAAGGCCACGGTGCATCCCCCGGCGGCGAAGGGGGAGTGCGCCCAGTGTCATGCGGGCCACGAGTCGCGCCAGCCGAATCTGCTCAAGGCCAGCCCGCCCGCCGTCTGCACGACCTGTCACGCGGTGGCGGTGGCGAAGATCGTGAAGGCGCACGGGGGGGTGCCCATCACGAACGCCTCGTGCACCGGCTGCCATGATCCACACGTGTCGGACGGCGCCGGGCTCTTCCATCCCGTCGGCCACAAGCCATTCCTCGGAAAGGTGTGCTCGGCGTGCCACAAGTGAGCCTGCGCTGGTCGCGTCTGCTGCTGTTCGGCCTCGCCATCGGCACGCTGACGTTGCTGGGGCGTTCGGTGCCCGTGCCGGCCCAGGTGGAGCTCAAGGCCAAGGGGGCGGATCTCTGCCTGCCCTGCCACGCCGAGCTCAGGCAGAAGTTCAGCGGCCCCTACGTCCACACGCCGCTCAAGACGGGGAACTGCGAGGGCTGCCACAATCCCCACGCCGCCAGGTTCCCGAAGCTCCTGGCGAAGCAGGGCGGCGAGCTCTGCTTCGCCTGCCACGCCAAGGCCAGGGCGGCCTTCGCCAAGAAGGTGGTGCACCGGCCGGTGCGGGACGGGCAGTGCACCGCCTGCCACGACCCGCACGCGGGGCGCGAGAAGTTCCAGCTCACCCGGGCCGGCGGCGCGCTCTGTCTCACCTGCCACGCGCGACTGGTGGAAAAGCCGAAGGCCGTCTCCCATGCGCCGTTCAAGGACGGGGAGTGCATGCTGTGTCACGACCCGCACGCCTCCGATGAGCGCGCGCTGCTCACGGCGCGCTCCGGGGACCTCTGTCAGTCCTGCCACGACCTCAAGGCGCCCCGCGTGAGCAGAGCGCACGGGCCCTTCTCCGTGGAGAAGGCCGCGTGCGAGCAGTGCCACAGCCCACACGCCTCTGACGGGAAGGCGCTGGCGAAGCCCGTGAGCCACAGGCCCTTCGCCCAGGGCCGCTGCGGTTCCTGCCATCAGGTGGGGTCTCCCGACCCGCGGCAGACGGTCCTGATCGGAAAAGACCTCTGCCTCACGTGTCACCCGGCGATGGCGCAGGAGATGAAGAAGAAGACGGTGCACGCGCCCGTGAGGGCGGGCCAGTGCACGGCCTGCCATCAGCCCCACGGCTCGGAGGTGAAGGGCCTCCTCGTGTCCAGCGAGCGGGAGGCCTGTCTCACGTGCCACCAGAAGGTCCAGGAGCGCATCAAGGCGTCACGGTCGGTGCATCCCGAGAAGGCCGGTGAGGGGCGATGCACGATCTGCCACGCTCCGCATGGCTCGGAGCAGCCGAAGCTGGCTTCGGGCGAGCCGCTCAAGGTCTGCGCCTCCTGCCACGCCTCGCACGCGGGATTGTCGCACCCGATGGGCGCGGGCATCGTGGACCCGCGGACGAAGACGACGCTCACGTGCCTGTCGTGCCACGACGTGCACGGCACGGCGCTGCCGAACCTGCTGACCTTCGCCAAGGAGCGGGCGCTCTGCATCCAGTGCCACAAGGCCCTCCGCTGACCGCCATCTAAGGCCGGCCCTGGGGCGCACGCGCCCCACGGTGGCCGGGATGCCTCGCCGAGGCCTGCACTTTCCTCCCCCGGAGCCCTATCTTTCAATCTGTTAGAGCCCGTCCAGCCTGGCACAGAGGTTGCGTGGAGCCTCTACGAGCGGCTCCCAACAAATAGGCAGGAGGGCGGAATGCGGAAAGGCGGAGAAGCAGCTTCGGAGGCGAGGCCAGTGGGCGCGCGTTCTCGGCTCGTGGGGGCGATCGTCGCCGCCGTCGCGGTCGCGGCGTTGGCGGCGGCTGTCTGGCGTCCCGACGCTTCGCCGGCGAGGGCGGATGGCCCGGCACTGGCGCGGGGTGCGCCCGCGGCGGTCGTGGCGCGCCGGGAGACGCGGCCGACGCTGGAGCCGGCGCGGTTCGTCGGCAAGGCGCGGACCGCACACCAGGTCGCCCGCGACATCCCCGACGTCCTCGACCAGCTGTACTGCTACTGCGAGTGCGACAAGCACATGGGGCACAGGAGCCTGCTCTCGTGCTACACCGACGGGCACGCCGCCACCTGAGACATCTGCATGGACGAGGCGCTGGATGCGTCTCGCATGGTGAAAGCCGGGTACCCCGTGACCCGCATCCGTGCCGAGATCGACCGCAAGTACGGACGATGATCCGCGGCCTGCTGGTGACCGCGCTGGTGACGCTCCTGCCCGCCCTCGTGGCGGCCCATGGCGAGCACGGCCCGGCGGCCCCGCTGGGCGCCTCCGCCACGGTGGCCGGGTACGAGATCGAGCTGCTGAGCGGGAGGGGTGCACTCCGGCCGGGAGAGCAGGGGGAGGTGGTGGCCAAGGTCGGCCGCGCCGGCTCTTTCGCGCCGATCTCGGGCGGCACCGTGCTGATCGGGTTCGGCGCCGATGGCGCGCTGCAGGAGCCGCAGGCGGCCCGCGAGGTGACCTGGGCGGGCAGCTACGTCGTGACCGTGACCCCCGCGCGGAGCGGGGAGCATCGCGTGCGCGTGGTGCTGGCGGCCCTCGAGGGGCGCCGCTTCGAGCCTGCCCTGGTGCTGGAGATGCCGATCACCGTGTCGGGCGCCGCGGGCATGGGCGCGGCCGCGTGGACGCTGGTGGCCTTGCTGGGCGGGGGCGCGCTGGCGGGGCTGTACCTGGTGGGGATGCGGAGCCGGCTCGGCGTGGCCTCGCGAGAGCCCGTGAACCTCTTGGCCGTGCCGTGGCTCCGCCGGACCCTGACCTCGCGCGTGTTCCAGCCTGCGCTGCAAGTCCCGCTGCTCCTGCTCATGGGCGTGATCGTCGTCCTGGGCTTCGTCGATGTCCAGGAGGGCGGCGTCAACCTCGCCACCAAGCTCACCTGGACGATCTGGTGGGCCGGCATCATCTTCACCTTCGTGCTCGTCGGGCGCGTCTGGTGCCTGGCCTGTCCCTTCGGCGCGCTCAACGAGTGGACCTCGCGGCTGGCGGGGGCGGCCCGTCGGCTGCCGAAGCCCTTCCGCAACATCTCGTGGGCCACGGGAATGTTCGTCCTGCTCACCTGGGCCGACGAGCAGCTGGGGGTGGTGCGCTCCCCGCAGGTCACGGCGTGGATCGTGGTGTTCTTCGCCGTGTTCGCGGTGGCGGTGGGCCTCGTCTTCGAACGCCGGAGCTTCTGTCGCTACCTCTGCCCCATCGGCGGGCTCATCGGGATCTACTCCATGACCGCGCCCGTGGAGCTCCGGAGGAAGGACGAGGCGCAGTGCCGGAGCCACCGCGACAAGGAGTGCTATCAGGGCGGCGCCGGCGGCCGGGGCTGCCCCATGCTGGAGTTCCCGCAGGCGCTCGACCGCAACAATTACTGCACGCTCTGCGGGGAATGCCTCAGGGCCTGCTCGCGGGACAACCTGGCGCTGCGCTTCCGGGCCTTCGGCAAGGATCTCTGGGCCTCAGGGCGGCGGCTCCTCGACGAGTCGTACCTTGCCGTGGCCCTCGTGGGCATCACCCTGGTGGTGACGGCGCAGATGCTGTCGGCCTGGCCGGGCCTGATTTCCCAGCTGGCCCGCTGGCTGCCGGGCTGGGTGCGCGGCGCGCTCAGGCCCGTCACCTATCTCGGGATGATCGAGTCTGGCATTCTCCTGGTCGGGGCGCTGGTGATCGTTCCCGCCCTGGTGTACGGGGGCGCCCGGCTGGCCGATCGGCTTGCGGGCGCACAGGGGCTCGGGTCCCGGCGCACCTTCGTCACGTTCGGCTACATGTTCGTCCCCGTGGGGCTCGCCCTGCACCTGGCCCACAACCTCGCCCACCTGCTCCTCGAGGGCGGGGGGATCGTGCCCGCGGTCCAGCGGGCGGTGGCGACGTACACGCCGCTGTCGCTGGGCGCTCCCGGCTGGATGCCGGCGCCGCTGGCCTCCGAGGCGGTGGTCGGGCTCCTGCAGATGGGCATCCTCGCGGGCTTCTTCGTGCTGTCGCTGGTGGCCGGACAGCGGATCGCGCTCCGCGTGTACGCCGATCCGCGAGCCGCCCGCCGCGCGCTGGCGCCCATGGCGGCGCTATCCTTCGCGTTCACCGTGGCGGGCATCGTGCTGCTGAACCAGCCGATGGGCATGCGCCACGGGATGTGATGGATGCCCCTTGGGACAAGCCTTCCCACCGGGAGTGGGTTCGAGGTACAGTTCAGCGGTCCGGAAACGGATCGCCCCTGTGGCGTGGCGGTGCTCGACGACGCGCGCGTGCGTCACGCCCGCACGTCGGGGGCGCTCCCGCCGACGCTCGAGTGGCGTCGGTCGAGGCAGTATCAGCCAGCCGCCGGGAGGCCGGCCTCGCGGCGGCTGCCGGCCCCCCCGGCGGAAAGGGTTGACCATGCTGAGAGGCGCGAAGTGGACCGCCGTCGCCGCGCTCGTGCTCCTGCCTGTCGGGGCAGTCTGGGCCCAGCCCGTGTTCAGCCCCAGCCAGGATCCGCTGGCCGGTTCCCGGGTCTTCGCCAGCAAGGGCTGCTCCAAGTGCCACTCCATCCATGGCCTCGGCGGAAAGGTGGGGCCCGATCTCGGCCGCATCCAGCGACCCCGGTCTTTCTACGATCTGGCGACCGCCATGTGGAACCACCTTCCGAAGATGGCGGACCGCATGCAGCGGATGGGCATCGCGCGGCCGACCCTTGATGGGCGGGAGGCGGCGGACCTGATCGCCTTCCTCTACACCCTGAACTACTTCGACGCCGCCGGCAGCCTGGAGACCGGGAGGAAGCTCTTCACGGAGAAGAAGTGCATCATCTGCCACACGGTCGGGGGCACGGGCGGCGTGGTGGGCCCGAATCTCGACTTCCTGAGCCAGCTCGCCTCCCCGATGTTCGTGGCAGCCGCGCTGTGGAACCACGGACCGCAGATGGCGGAGACCATGAAGGCCAGGGGTATCGACCGGCCGGCCTTCACCGGCGCCGAGCTGCGGGATCTGCTCGCCTTTGTCGTGCCGGCTTCTGCCGGGCCGCGCGAGGGACCGCTCTACGTGCTGCCGGGTCGGGCCGACGTCGGGCGCCAGCTCTTCTCGGAGAAGCGCTGCATCGAGTGCCACGCCCTCGGCGGGGCTGGCGGCAAGGGCGGCCCGGACCTGCTGGAGCTGGGGGTGAGACGGAGCCCGTTGGAGTTCGCGGCGGCCATCTGGAACAAGGTGCCCGCCATGACGCGCCTCATGCAGGTGCGGGGCGTGCCTATTCCCCAGCTGCGCGCGGAGGAGATGGCGGACATCGTCGCCTATCTCTACGCCGTCCGCTACTTCGCCGAGCCGGGCAGCATCAGCCGGGGCTGGGCGCTGGCGGTCCAGAAGGGGTGTCTCTTCTGCCACGGGGTGTACGGAGAGCGCGGCAAGCCGGCGAGCGACCTCACGCGGGCCAAGCAGGTCGAGACACCTGCGGGGGTGGTGGCGAGCCTGTGGAACCATGCCGTGGTGACGGCCGCGGAGCCGGGAGGCAAGAAGCGGCCGTGGCCCGAGTTCCGCCCGCAGGAGATGGCGGACCTGGGCGCGCTCCTCCAGGCCCTGGGGCGCCCCCAAGAGACACCGAGGAGGTAATCCATGCGTCTCTCTGAGGCGATCCTGGGGGTCGCGGCTGTCCTGACGCTGGCCGCCTCACCCGGGGCGGCGGCGCCGGCCCCGCCGGACAAGTGCGCTGCCTGTCATCTGGACACGGGCGACGAGCGACTCGCCCAGCCCGCGAGGGACTTCCGCGACGACATCCACGCGGCGAAGGGTTTCGGCTGCGTCGCCTGTCACGGCGGGGACTCGAAGGAAGAGGGGATGGAGGCGATGGATCCCAAGAAGGGATACATCGGCAAGCCGGGGACCCGGCAGATCCCGGCACTCTGCGGACGGTGCCACGCGGACGCGCAGTTCATGAAGCAGTACAACCCCTCGCTGCGCGTGGACCAGCGGGCCGAGTACGCGACCTCGGTGCACGGCCGGCGGCTGGCAGGGATGGGCGATCTGAAGGTGGCGACCTGCATCTCGTGCCACTCGGCCCACTCGATCCGGCCCCCGTCGGATCCGAAGTCGACCGTCCATCCCCTCAAGGTGGCGGACACCTGCGGCCGCTGTCACGCCGACGCCAAGTACATGGGGGTCTACAAGATCCCCACCGACCAGCTCCAGAAGTACAGGACGAGCGTCCACTGGCGGGCCATGTTCGAGAAGGGCGATCTGTCGGCTCCGACCTGCAATGACTGCCACGGCAACCACGGCGCGGCGCCGCCCGGGATCTCCTGGGTCGGGAACGTCTGCGGCCAGTGTCACGCGGTCCAGGCTGATCTCTTCAAGCAGAGCGTGCACGCCTCGGTGTTCGCGCAGATGGGCAACCCGGGCTGCGCCACCTGCCACGGGAACCACGACGTGAGCGAGGCGCGGGACACCCTGCTGGGGCTTGGCGAGAAGGCGGCCTGTGCGGCCTGCCATACCGGGAAGGATGCGGGCGGCAAGAGCGCGACGGAAATGGGAGCGGCCATCGGGGGCCTCAGCGCGGAGTGGGAGAAGGCCCGCGCGCTCCTGCTCCGGGCCGAGCATGCTGGCATGGAGGTGAGCCAGCCGCAGTTCGATCTCAACGGGGCCAAGGATGCGCTGGTCAAGGCGCGGGCGGCTGTCCACAGCTTCCGCACGGAGGCGGTCAAGAAGGAGGTGGAGCCCGGGCTCGCGATCGCCTCCAAGGCCTACGCGCGCGGCGTCCGAGCGCTGGAGGAACTGGGGTTCCGGCGCAAGTGGCTCGCCGTCTCGGTGATCGTCATCCTCGCTCTCATCGCGGGCATCGTGGTGAAGATCCGGGCCGTGGACCGCCGCCAGCAGCTCGGCGCGCCCGGCCACTGACGAGGAGGGACACAATGGCGGAGGGAGCGTTCCCGGAACCCAGCCGGCGGGGGTTTCTCAACTGGTTTCTCGGCACGGCGGCGGGAGCCTTCGTGCTCTCGGTGCTCTACCCGGTGAGCCGGTATCTCGTGCCGCCGGAGGTCACCGAGTCCACCGCGGGGACGGTGACGCTCGCCATCAAGCCGGAGGAGGTCAAGCCGAACAGCGGCCAGATCTTCAAGTTCGGAAGCCGCCCGGGGATCCTGGTGCGGACGTCCCAGGGCGAGCTGCGCGCCTTCACGGCGGTCTGCACCCACCTCAACTGCACGGTCCAGTATCGGCCGGACCTGCAGCACATCTGGTGCGCGTGCCACAACGGCCACTTCGACCTCAACGGCCGGAACATCGAGGGACCGCCGCCGCGTCCGCTCGACGCCTTCGTCGTCAACGCGCGCGGCAACCAGATCATCGTGAGCAAGGGCGCCTGACGATGCCGGGGGAGGAGGAGCGGCACGGCAGGCTGTGGACGTGGCTCGACCAGCGCGTCGGTCTCGCCGAGATCGAGTATCTCGCGCGCAAGAAGGAGATCCCGATCCACCGCCACACCGCCTGGTACTACCTCGGCGGCATGACCCTCTTCCTGTTCCTCGCGCAGATCGGCACGGGCATCCTGCTGCTGTTCTACTACCGGCCGAGCGCCGAGGAGGCCTTCGAATCGATCCAGTTCCTGATGGCGGAGGTGGAGTTCGGGTGGCTCATCCGCTCGATCCACTCGTGGGCCGCGAACCTGATGGTCTTCACGCTCTTCCTGCACCTCGGGAGTGTCCTGCTGCTCAAGGCCTACCGGCCGCCCCGCGAGGTCACCTGGGTCTCGGGGGTGTTGCTCATGGGGCTGGCCATGGGCTTCGGCTTCACTGGCTACCTGCTCCCGTGGAACGAGCTGGCCTACTTCGCCACCAAGGTCGGGAGCGAGATCACCGGCGCGGTCCCGGTGGCCGGCGGCTTTCTCCGCCGGCTGCTGCGGGGGGGCGACGAGGTGACGGGGGCCACGCTCACGCGCTTCTACGGCATCCACGTCGCGGTGCTGCCGGCGATCACGGGCATGGTCCTGGGACTGCACCTCTACCTCGTGCAGCGGCACGGGATGAGCGTCCCTCTCGCGGTGGAGCGCAGCGGCGAGCCTCGGCGGATGATGCGATTCATGCCCAACTTCCTGCTGCGCGACCTGGTGGGGTGGCTCTCCGCGCTGGCGATCCTCGCGGCCCTCGCGGCGTTCCTCCCCGCCGAGCTGGGGCGGAAGGCCGATCCCTTCCTCCCGGCCCCCATCGGGATCAAGCCCGAGTGGTACTTCATGTTCATGTTCCAGACGCTCAAGTACCTGCCGGCCCACATCCTGGGCATCGAGGGCGAGGTCGTCGGGATCCTGGGCTTTGGGCTCGGGGGGCTCTTCCTGCTCCTCGTGCCGTTCCTGGACCGGCGCGCGGCCAGGGGGGAGCGAAGCCTGCTTTTCACGTGGATCGGGCTCGGCATCATCGTCTACATGATCGTGCTGACGTACCTCGGCTACACGGCGAGCGCGACCAAGTGACGCGTGCGGGAGACGGGTACCGTGGTGGGGTGTCTGTGCAGTGAGGCCCGATGACCCCGGAAGGGGAGCAAAGGAGAGGTTGGCCATGCGATTCGGTCGGCTCGGGACTGTCGCCCTCATCGTGGGATTCGGTCTGGGGGCGCTCTTCGCATCGCCGGGTGAGGCTCAGCCGAAGATCCCCCCGGACTTCGCCTTCGAGCAGGGCAAGGACAGCCCCGGCGTCGCGAGCTTCAGCCACGAGAAGCACAAGGAGAAAGTCGAGAAGTGCACGGGCTGCCACACGAAGGTCTTCAAGATGAAGAAGGGGCAGACGGGCAAGCTGACCATGGACAAGATGAAGGCCGGCGAGCTGTGCGGCGCCTGCCACAACGGCAAGACGAAGGTGGGCAGCACGGTCGTCTTCAATGTGGACGACAAGGCCAACTGCGAGAAGTGCCACAAGAAGAAGTAGCCTCGGACCCCCACTCGGCGCGTTCCTGGCAGTCGCCACCCTCGTCCTGATCCCAGGCGCGCCCGGGGCCCTTGCGGCCCCGGGCGCAGCCGCGGCCACGGTGGAGGACTGCCTGGCATGCCATGCCGACAAGGGGCTCGCTCGAGGCGCGCCCGTCCGGGGCAAGACCCTGTCGGTCTTCGTGGACGAGGCGGTTCTGCAGGGCTCTGCCCACGCGAGCCTTCCGTGCGTGGCCTGCCACCGGAGCGCCACCGCGCCTCACGACGAGCGGCTGCCAGCGGTGTCCTGTGCCGGGTGTCACGCGGGGCAGCGCGCGGCGCTGGGCGAGGGCATCCACGGCAGCCGCAAGGCGGAGGCCGCGCGGCCCGCGCCGAGTTGCGCCGCCTGCCACGGGACCCATGACGTCAAGGCTGCGGCGTCGCTCTCGACGCAGACCTGCGTGGCCTGCCACGCCAGACAGGTGGACCTCTACCGCAGCAGCGTGCACGGGCGCTCCCGCGCGCGGGGCGACGCCGAGGCCGCCACCTGCCGCTCCTGCCATGGACCGGCCCACAAGGCCCTGGCGAAGGCCGACCCACAGTCCCCGACGTATCACCTGAGCCTGCCGCGCACCTGTGCTCAGTGTCACGCCGACCCCGAGCTGGCGCGGCGCCATGGGATCGAGGTCGGCGCGGTCTACCAGCAGTACATGGATTCCATCCACGGCCGCGCCGTGACGCGGAGCGGGCTCCTCGTGGCCGCCAACTGCTCGGACTGCCACGGGGCCCATGAGATCCGGGCGCGGACCGACGCCGGCTCCCGCGTCTTCCGCGCCAACATTCCCAGGACCTGCGCGACGTGTCACGCGGGCGTCTACCGGGACTACGCCGAGTCCATCCACGGCAAGGCGGCGGCCCATGGGGCCGCTGGGGCCCCGGTCTGTACGGACTGCCACAGCGCCCATCAGATCCGGCGCGTCGAGGGAGCGCCCTGGCAGCTGGACGTGATCCGCGAGTGCGGCACCTGCCACAGGGAGTCGCTCAGGACCTACCGGGACACCTTCCACGGCAAGGTGACGCAGCTCGGGCTGACGCGGGTCGCGAAGTGCTCGGACTGCCACGGATCGCACTCGATCCAGCCGGCCTCCGACCCGCGCTCCCGGGTCTCTCCGGGGAACATCGTCTCCACGTGCCAGCAGTGCCACCCCGCGGCAGGCAAGTCCTTTGCGCAGTTCCATCCGCATGCGGATGCTCGGGACAGGGTCCGCTTTCCCCGGCTCTACTACGTCAACCTCCTGATGATCTCGCTGCTGGTGGGGACCTTCGCCTTCTTCGGGGTGCACACCGTGCTCTGGCTGCCGCGCTCCCTGGTGGAGCGCCTCCGGCGCAGGTCGGGCTCCGGCGAGGAGGGGCCTGACCGGTGAGCGGCGGCGAGCGGCACTACTTCAGGCTCAACCTCTACCACCGCGTCCTCCACGGGATGGTGATCGCGAGCTTCCTCGGTCTGGCCGTCACGGGACTGCCTCTCAAGTACGCCCACACGGGGTGGGGCAAGGGGCTGTCGCTGGCCCTCGGCGGTCCGTTCACGACCGGGTACCTGCACCGCTTCTTCGCCCTCGTCACCTTCGTCTACTTCGCCCTGCACCTGGGCTACCTGGTCCGCCTGGCCCTGGCGGGCCGCCACGGGATGTTCTGGGGGCCGGAGTCCATGGTGCCCCAGCCCCGGGACCTCGTGCAGATGGTGCAGCACATGCGCTACTTCGTGGGTCTGGGCCCGCGACCGCGCTTCGACCGCTGGGCCTACTGGGAGAAATTCGACTACTGGGCCGTGTTCTGGGGCATCGCGATCATCGGCAGCAGCGGGCTGCTCCTGTGGTTCCCCGCGTTCTTCTCGCGGGTTCTCCCCGGCTGGACCTTCAACCTGGCCATCATCATCCACAGCGACGAGGCGCTCCTGGCCGTGGGCTTCATCTTCACCATTCACTTCTTCAACACCCACCTGAGGCCCGAGAAGTTCCCCATGGATCCGGTGATCTTCACCGGGCGGGTCTCCGAGGAGGAGTTCCGGCGCGACCACCCCGCCGAGTACGAGCGCCTGAAGAGGCAGGGGCGGCTCGAGGGGCTCCAGGCCGATCCGCCGCCGCTCTGGCTCAGGAACTTCTCGCGGGTGGTGGGCTTCAGCGCGCTTGCCATCGGCCTCGTGCTGATCTGGCTTATCATCGGCACGGCCCTCCGATGATGACGACGGGGGAATCGATGGGCGAGCCCAGGCGGGGGCGGCGCCGGCGGCGTCTCACCGCGGTCCTCATCATCGGGGGAATCCTGCTGGTGGCGGGAGCGGCGGGGTTGGCGGGGCTCTGGCATTTCAGCACGAGCCCGCTGCTCTGCAATTCCTGCCACATCATGAAGCCATACGTCGAGGCCTGGAAGACCTCCAAGCACAAGGACGTCACCTGCGTGAAGTGCCACTACCCACCGGGCTTCCGCGAGACCATCTGGGTCAAGTTCCAGGCGATGACCCAGGTGGTGAAGTGGGCCACCCAGACCTACTCGTCCAAGCCCTACGCCGAGATCGAGGACGCCTCGTGCCTGCGCTCGGGCTGCCACGACCGGCGGCTGCTGGACGGCAAGGTGGTGTTCAAGCGCGGAATCATCTTCGATCACAAGCCGCATCTCGAGGAGGAGCGGCGGGGCCGGCAGCTGCGGTGCACCTCCTGTCACTCGCAGATCGTCGTCGGCAGCCACATCGAGGTCACCGAATCGTCGTGCTTCCTCTGCCACTTCAAGGGGATGAAGACGGCCCGCACGCTCCAGCCCATCGCGGGCTGCACCGGCTGCCATCAGGCCCCCAAGGGGGATATCCGGGTGGGCTCCGTCACGTTCAACCACGAGGAGGTCACGAAGCGCGGCATCGCTTGCCAGAACTGTCACCTCAACGTGGTGGAGGGGGAGGGGGAGGCACCTCGAACCCGTTGCTTCACGTGCCACAACCAGCCGGAGAAGCTCGGGCGCTACCCCGACACGCCCTTCCTTCATGATTTCCACGTGGCCAGGCACAACATCGAGTGCGAGCGCTGTCATACCGAGATCAGGCACAGGCTGCCGCCGAGGATCGGCGCGCCGACGGCAGCCCGTGAGGGCGACCTCACGCGGGGTGCGGCCCTGGTGACGCCGTGAGGGCCGGCTGGCTCGTCCTCGCAGCCGCGTTGACCTGGCTTGCCGGCGCCACGCCGGTGGACGCAGCGCGCCCGGGCCAGCTGCTCGCCCAGATCCCCCGGCTGCCGCCGGCCGGCGGCAAGCCGGACGAGCCGCCGCCGCACCGGGCCGGGGAGCTGGAGTGCCGAGGCTGCCACGAAGGCGAGCACCAGGGGGTCGTGCGCATGTATCTGGGCATGGGCGGACGGGGCACGCCCATGATCCCCAGCCACATGTTCCAGGTGCGGGTGGAGTGCGTGGCCTGCCACGTGGCGCCGAAGGAGGCGGCGGGGCGAGCGAGGATCGTGGGGCAGACGTTCAGGCCGAGCGAGCAGGCCTGCGTCAACTGCCACGGGGAGAAGTACCGGGGGATGCTCGATCGCTGGAACGGGACGCTCGGCAAGATGCGTGACATCGTGACGCCGAAGCTGGCGGCTGCCCGGGCCGGCCTGGCGGGGGGGAAGGTGAAGAACCCCGCGCGCGCGCGCGCCGCGAAGCTGGCGGAGGACGCCGAGTTCAACCTGCAGTTCGTCACCTTCGCCAAGGGCATCCACAACGTCTTCTACGCCGCCGACCTGCTCAAGCTGGCCAATGTCTGGCTGGACGAGGCCGCACGGCTCACGGGGCAGGCGCCGGCGAAGGTGGACGACGCCCTGGTGCGCGGGGGATACTGCGGCGTGATGTGTCACGCGCAGGCGGGGGTGAAGCTGCCGGAGACCGTCACCTTCGCCAAGCAGCGGGTGCCGCACGCCAGACACGTCACGGAGTTCGGGGCCGTGTGCACCGTGTGCCACTCGGCCGAGGTCCACAAGGCGGTGACGGCCACGGCCGCGACCTGCACCTCCTGCCACCACAGCCCGCAGAACGAGCGGTGCGAGGGCTGCCACCGGACCCAGAGCGCCTTCTTCCGGGGGGAGGCCAAGAGCGCGCTGGCCAAGGCCGAGCCCGACGTCATGGCGAAGGCCGTCGGCTGCACCGGGTGCCACGATCTGTCGACGAAGCATTCCCGGCGGGCCGTGACGGAGAAGTGCGTCGGCTGCCACGACGCCGGCTACAAGGGTTTCGTGGACGAGTGGACCACCGGTGCCGACAAGGAAGTCGCGAGTGCGACGGCCGCGCTCAGGCAGGCCGAGTCCCGTCTGACGGCGGTGCGGCGCAGCGGGCGGAAGGCCCCGGAGGCCGAGACGCTCATCCGGGGGGCGCGCGAGGCGCTGGCGCTCGTGCGGAAGGCGCGGCCCGCCCACAACCCGGCGCTGGCCGACGCGCTCCTCGACAGCGTCCGGAAGAGGAGCGCCGAGGCCGTGTCGAAGCTCGAGCGGCCGTAGTCCCGGATGCGTGCCGAGGACCCGTTCGGAGCTGCCAGGGCCGGCCGAAGGTAGACGGGCACCCCGGTGTCACCTCGGCTGAAGATGATCCTCGGGATGGAGGCGATGCTCCTGGCGGTGATGCTCGCCTACACGGTCATCACGGTGCGGGGCCAGGCGAGCCATCTCTTCAATCCGGCCAGGCGCGAGGCAGAGCTGATCCTCGCGCTCGCGGAGCGGGCCGTCGCCCGGGCCATGATGGAGGGGAAGAGCGCGGAGGTGCAGGCCATCCTCCAGGAGATCGGCGAGGTCCCGGATGTAACGGGGATAAGGATCGTCGACCCCGGGGGCACCATTCTTCGCTCCGCCAAGTGGGCGGAGGTGGGACGCACCCTGCGGCCGCGAGAACGGCGGGCGGAGGGCAAGCCCGCCGAGCCGGTCTGGGACTACGAGGCCCGCACGATCGGGGTCTCGCGCCCCATCCTGAACCGCCCGGTGTGCCACGCCTGCCATTCGCAGGACCAGACGACCCTCGGCTTCCTCGAGGTCTTGCTCACCCTGCCCAGTCTCGAGGCGGAGATGGCCCGGCGGTGGACCATCACGGCCCTTCTGGGCATCCTCGCCGTGGTGGCTGGCGGAGGCCTGCTCGCCATGTACTTCACGCTCACCATGGGCCGGCGGATCGAGGCCATCGTCCTCGCCATGACCCGGGTCGAGGCCGGTGACTTCAGCGCCAAGGTTCCGGAAGACGACCGTGACGAGCTGGGTCGGTTCGGCAGGAACTTCAACGCCATGGTGTCCCGGCTCGCCGAAGCCCAGCGGCGCCTGCGGGACCGCCACGCGGAGGAGATCCGGCGGGCAGAGCACCTGGCCTCCCTCGGACAGATGGCGGCCGGGATCGCCCACGAAATCAACAACCCGCTCGCCGGAATGCAGAACTGCGTGCGGACCCTTCTCAAGCATGACCGCGACCCGAACCGGCGGGTCCAATACCTGGAGATGCTGCGGGAGGGACTGGGCCGGATAGGCCGGACCGTGAGGCAGCTCCTGGACTTCGCCCGGGAAGTCAGACCACAGCTCACCCGCACGGCGCTCGCCCCGCTCGTGCACCGGTGCCTGGCCCTCGTGGAGCACGAGCTGGCGGCACGGCGGATCTCCTCCGCAGTGTCGGTGGACCCGGCGCTGCCGGCGCTCGTGGCAGATCCCCACCAGCTCGAGCAGGTCTTCCTGAACATCCTGATGAACGCCCTGCAGTCCATGCCGACCGGCGGGAGCCTCACGGTCAGCGCGGGGCCGCGGGAGTCGGAGGCCGGGTCGTTCGTGGAGGTGAGGATCGCGGACACGGGCGGGGGAATTGCGCCCGACACGCTGCCTCGGATCTTCGATCCGTTCTTCACCACCAAGGAGGTGGGGGAAGGGACCGGTCTGGGGCTCTCGGTGAGCTACGGGATCGTGCACGCCCACGGGGGGGTCATCGAGGTGGAGAGCGAGGTCGGCAAGGGGAGCACCTTCACCATCGCCCTGCCGGTTGGTGGGGCAGGGAGCAGCGATGCGCCCACGGATTCTTCTGGCCGAGGATGAACCGATCCTCCGGGTGACGCTGGCCCACGACCTCGCCGACGCGGGGTACGAGGTCAGCGCGGCGGCCGACGGTGTCGAGGGGCTCCAGCGCCTCCAGGAGTGTTCATTCGACGCGGCTCTGCTGGACCTGAAGCTGCCCAAGGTGGATGGGCTGGCCCTGCTCGAGCGCTTCAAGACGGTGAACCCCACAGGGGTGGCCGTCATGATGACCGCATACGGGACCATCCACACGGCGGTGGCGGCGATGAAAGCGGGGGCCGCCGACTACCTCCTGAAGCCTTTCCCATCGGAGGAGCTTCTCCTGCTGCTCCGGGGACTCCTCGCCTCGCGCCCCCGCCTGGAGGCGCCGGGGCCGAGACCGGCAAGCGTCCTGCAGTTCGGGGAGCTCATCTACGCCAGTCCGAGCATGGCACGCATCGCGGACCTCATCGCCACGGTGGCACCCAGCGACGCCACTGTCCTGGTCCAGGGGGAGACGGGCACGGGCAAGGAGCTCGTGGCGCGGGCCATCCACCAGCACAGCGGGAGACGGCAGCAGCCGCTCATCACGGTCGCCTGCGCGGCGATTCCCGAGACCCTGCTGGAGTCCGAGCTTTTCGGGCACGAGCGCGGGGCTTTCACCGGCGCGATCCGGGAGCGCAAGGGGCGCTTCGAGCTGGCCCACCGGGGCAGCCTCTTCCTCGACGAGGTGGCGGATCTGGGGCCGGCGGTTCAAGCCAAGCTGCTCCGGGTGCTCCAGGAGCGGGAGTTCGAGCGGGTCGGCGCGACCCGCACCCTCAAGGTCGATGTCCGACTGATCTCGGCCACCCGGAAGCGATTGGAAGACGAGGTGATGGCGGGGCGGCTCCGCGAAGACCTCTACTATCGACTCAAGGTGATCACGGTCAACCTGCCGCCACTGCGCGAGCGGAAGGAAGATGTCCTCCCGCTGGCCGAGCGGTTCCTCGAGAAGTATGGCCGGCCCCTGGGGAAGGACGTGCACCAGTTCACCGCCGAGGCGTGCTCTCACCTCCTGACCTACGCCTGGCCCGGAAACGTGCGGGAGCTGGAAGCCTGCATCCAGAGGGCGGTCACGCTGACGAGGAACCCGCTCGTGGGGGTGAAGGACGTGGCCCTGGAGGAAGGTTCCGCGCCCGGAAACCAGGCCTGCGGCCTGGCCTCCTCCCTTGGCGCGACGATCCGGGACGCTGAGCGGCGCTACCTCGAGGAGATCCTCCGGAGCGTCGGCGGCCAGAAGACGCGAGCCGCCGAGATCCTCGGCATCAGCCGGAAGACCCTCTGGAAGAAGCTGAAGCTGCTCCACCTGGAGTGACCGCTCAGCAAGACGATGTAAGGCCTCGGCCCCTGGCGACGTTCTTGCAGCCTCCGCTGGAGGGATGAGCAAGCGTGCGCGGGACACCGGAACGGCCGCCCGATGTGCCGGGGGGCAACCTCTCGAGAAAGTGCGCGAAGAAGCCGAGCGCCGGCACATCCTCTCCATCCTCCAGATCACGAGCGGCAATCGGGCCCAGGCGGCTCGACTCCTGGGGATCAGCCGGAAGACCTTGTGGAAGAAGATGAAGCGCCTTGGAGCACGCTACGCCTCCGACGTTACCGAAGGGTAACGTGTCCGCGCATCCCGTTACCGTTCGGTAACATCCCCTGACCGGCCTCCGTCCCCCAGCGGCCCGTCTTCTCAGGCCTTTCTCGCCGGACTGCGGTTGGTAGGGTTCTTGCGCCTTCTGCTCCAGTTGAGCGTCCGGGTGCGCCTTCGCAGGCCGGCATGACCGGTTCTCCGGTGGAAGTGGAAGGAGGAAAAGCGATGAAAGCAAGGGAAGCCCCGCATGGGACCGGACTCATCCTGTTGTTCGGCATCCTCCTCGTGGTGGCGGGGTGCGCGCCGGTTCCTCCCGGCCGTGAGGCCGGGCCCCCGAGGGCGGGGAGTCGAGATCTCGCGGCCATCCACCTGAAGGAGTCTCCGCAGTTCAACGGTGCATGCCTCAGCTGCCACGCTGAGGTCATGAAGCAGACCACTCTCGCCCCGGCGATCAAGGAAGCCCACGCGGTCATGGTGGCCCAGATGCCCGACTACGACGAGAAGGCGGGCGTGACCAACGCCAATTGCGCCTCGTGTCACACGAGAGTGGATGCGCTGCAGCAGTCGGGCGTGCACATCAGGAAGAACGCGGACGTCGAGTCCTGCGCGGCCTGCCACGGCAAGAGCGGCGCGGCCAAGAGGAAGTTCTATGCCGAGTGACGGTGGCGCGCGAGCGGCACTCGAGCGCAGAGGGAGGATGACGGGTATGGCTCGACATGCGGAAGCCGATGGATGCGCGCTGGTCGGCCCGGAGATGGATCGGCGGCGCTTCCTCCAGGTCAGCGCGACGCTCGCCGCCGCAGCCGGCGCCGGCGACTTCTTCCGCGCCAGCCCCGCGGCGGCGCTGACCACCAAGCAGAGCGTCGCCGACCCCAGCGAGGTCGATGCTGGTGTCCAGGTCGTGATGAGCGTCTGCCAGCAGTGTCACAGCCGCTGCGGCATCATGGCGCGGGTGAAGGATGGGGTGCTCCTGAAGATCGACGGCAACCCGTATCACCCCAACAACTTCGACCCGGACGAGCGTCCCCCCTACTCGATGCCGGTGGATCTCGCGAAGCGCAGGCCCGGGCGCCTCTGCGCCAAGGGGCAGGCCGGCGTCCAGGTCGTGTACGACCCGTACCGGATCAAGCAACCGCTCAAGCGCGGCGGTCCTCGGGGCTCCGGACAGTGGAAGGCGATCAGCTGGGAGCAGGCCTTCCAGGAAATCGCGGCCGGGCTCAAGCCCCTGCGAGATCTGAACACCCCCATCGACCCGGCGGCGCCCGAGCTCGGTCCCATCGCCAACCAGGTGCTCTACGCCCCCGGGCGAACCGTCGAAGGGGGGTTCACGGACCGGATCTGGAACAAAGGCTTCGGCACCGCCAACTACCGTGAGGACCACACGAGTATCTGCGAGACCTCCCACCACGTGGCGAACGAGCTGATGACGTGGGACGAGAAGGCGAACCGGATGGGGAAGAACCATTTCAAGCCGGACATCGTCGAGGCCCGGTACATCATGCTGTTCGGCTCGAGCTTCCTCGAGGCGAACTTTCCCATGGCCGCCACGGCGCGCAAGCTGATGGACTTCCGGGCCAAGGGCGGGCGGTACGTGGTGGTGGACCCGCGCTTCTCCAACACCGCGGCGCTGGCGCACCGCTGGGTGCCGGTCACGCCGGGCGGCGACGCGGCGTTGGCGCTGGGGATGGCGCGCTGGATGCTGGAGAACCACAAGTACGACGCGCGCTATCTCGCGAGCGCCAACCAGGCGGCGGCCAAGGCCGCGGGCGAGCCCACCTGGACCGACGCGACGCGGCTGGTCGTCGTGGATGCGGCGCACCCGGAGGCACGCCGGTATCTCCGCGCCGACGCGGTCGGCGGCAGCCAGGAGCGCTACGTGGTCTGGTCCGGTGGCGGCCCCAAGGAGATCGCCGAGGCGGCCGTGGTGGGCGAGCTCGAGCCCGGCGAGGTGACGGTGGCCGGGCGGCGGTGCAAGACGGCCTTCCAGCTCATGAAGGAGCGGGTACTGGCCCGGACCATGGCCCAGTACGCCGAGGACTCGGGCCTCTCCGCCGACCTCATCGTCACGCTCGCCTCCGAGTTCGCGGCCGCGGGAAAGCAGGCGGTCACCAACGCCTACCGCGGGGCCGTCCAGCACACCAATGGCGTCTACACCCAGCTCTCCATCAACATCCTGAACACACTCGCCGGCAACTACGACTGGAAGGGGGGCAACGGCGGAGGCGGCGGGGGCTATCCGGAGGGCTCCGGCGTGACGCCGCTGGGCAACGTGCCCGGGGGTGTCTTCCCCAGGGGAGTCAGGCTGAATCGCACGCGCAAGCACTACGAGAAGGATGCCCCGAGCCTCTTCAAGCGCGCCGGCGGATACCCGGCCAAGCGGCCGTGGTTTCCTTTCGCCAGCCACGGGAACTATCAGGAGGTGATCCCGAGCGCGGCCGAGGGCTACCCGTATCCGCTCAAGGCGCTCATCACGTACTGGAACGCGTGGCCCTACAGCACGCCTGCGCTCCGCCGAGTGTTCGAGGACTACGTCAAGGACGAGAAGAAGCTGCCGCTCTTCGTCGCCATCAGCCTCAACATGGGCGAGGTGGCGGCCTGGGCCGACTACGTCCTGCCCGACACGAGCTATCTCGAGAAGTGGGCCTTCCCCGGTATGACCCCGACCATCCTGACGAGGGCCACGTCGTTCCAGCAGCCCGTGGTGGGGAAGCTCGACGGCAAGGACATCGGGACGGTGGGGTTCAACCCTGACGCGCCGAACGTGTACACGCCGGTGCTGCCCAACACGAAGACGACCGGCGACATCCACATCGGGCTGGCGAAGGCGCTGGGCTTGCCGGGCGTGGGAGAGAAGGCCTTCGAGGACGGCAGCCCCCTGAACACCTACTGGGACTTCTACCGGAAGGGGCTTCAGAACCTGTCCAAGAACACGGGCAGGCCCATCGGCGAGATCGTGGCCAAGGGAGGCGTGTTCGAGGACCCGGGCAACGAGTACGACGGGAAGTACCTCAGGTACAAGTACGGCAAGCTGATCCACATCTACATCGAGCAGCTCGCGACGACGAAGGACTCGGTGACAGGGCAGTACCTCGAGGGGCTGCCCCACTACGAGGCGCCGAAGTTTTCCGACGAGACGGCCATCGCCGCCGTGGATGGTCGGGAGTATCCGTTCCATCTCATCACGTACAAGATGGCCTGGCACGGCCAGGCGCGCACCGCGACGATCCCGTGGCTCATGATCATCCAGCCCGAGAACTACGCGGAGATCAACGCCGGGGACGCCAGGCGCCTCGGCATCCACGACGGGGACCTGGTGCGGCTGACCTCCGCCACGAGCCCGGAGGGGGTCGTCGGAAAGGCAAAGGTGACCGAGGGGCTGAAGCCGGGGGTCATCGCCGTGTCCCATCACTTCGGCCACTGGGAGCTGGGCTCGAGGCCCTGCGTCGTGGACGGAGTCGCGCATCCCGCCGATCCCAGCCGGGGCACGGGGCTCACGGTGAACCCGATCATGCGCCTCGACCAGTTCAAGGACCGGGTGCTCAACACCTCGATCCAGGACAAGGTCGGTGGCAGCGTGTCCTTCTCCGACACTCGCGTCAAGCTGGTGAAGGCATAAGGGGGGGGACGAGCCATGGCACAGCGCGGATGGTTGATCGATCTGGGGCGCTGCATCGGCTGCCACAGCTGCACGGTCGCGTGCAAGGCGGAGCAGAACACCGCCCCGGCGAACTCCCCGCTGCTCTTCGAGGGGGGAAACGTGCAGCGGCCGCGGCACCTGAGCTATCGCTGGGTCGTCGTTCAGGAGGGCGGCATCTACCCCAACGTCTGGAGGACCTTCGTCACCTCGTCGTGCAACCACTGCCAGAGCCCCGCCTGCAAGGCGGCCTGTCCGGTGGACGCGATCTCCAAGCGCCCCGACGGCATCGTGCTCATCGACCAGGAGAAGTGCATCGGCTGCAAGTACTGCGTCTGGGCGTGCCCGTACGGAGCGCCACAATGGAACGAGGCCACGCGGAAGGTGGAGAAGTGCACCATGTGCGTGGAGCGGACCGACCGCGGGCTCGAGCCCGCCTGTGCGACCACGTGCATCGGCAAGGCACTGACCTACGTGGCCGACTTCAATCCCGCGCAGGCCGGCGGGAACGCGCCCGCCGGCTTCGCCGACCCGAGGCTGACCCGGCCATCGGTGAGGTTCGTCGCAAGGTGAGCGGCGCGCGTGCGTGGGCGACGGCTCGCGGGCAGCTCTATCGGTACCTGGCGACCGTGTTCCTCACGCCGCCGGGCGCGGGGCTCGTCGCGCCGCTTCTCGACGCCGAAGTTCTGTCCGAGCTCGGGAGGCGATTCGGAGAGGAGGCCGTCGCGGAGCTCCGCTCGTTCCGTGACGGCTTCCTGGGGGGCTACGAGTCGCTTGACCAGGAATATCAGGGGCTCTTCGTCGTGCCGCTCGGGCGGTACGTGACGCCGTACGAGGCGGTGTACCGGGACGAGCACGTGGTGGGCGATCAGGTGGTGCGCGGCCTCCTCCTCGGCCCGTCCACGGTGGCCATCAAGGCGCTGTACCGGGAGGCCGGCGTCGAGGTGGTCGAGGAGGTATGCGAGCTGCCGGATCACGTGGGGCTGGAGCTCGGCTACCTGGGCACGCTCTGCGAGGCCGAGGCGCAGGCCGCAGAGCGCGGGGATGCCGACGGTGTGGCCCGCGCGCGGGGGCTCCAGCGCCGGCTGCTCCATGACCATCTGCTCGCCTGGGTCCCGTCCCTCTGTGGGCGCCTCCGCGACCTGGCGCCCGGGCCGTTCTACCGGGGCATCGCCGCCTTGACGGAGGCGGCGCTGCGACACGAAGCCGAGGCGCTCGCGCGGCCGGGCGTCCTCGAGGGGGGCGCGGTGAGTCCCAGCACCGCGCGCAGCGAGACGGGCTGATGGCACTCGATCGTCACCCTGCGAGGCCAGGCGAGGGCGCTGTCTGCTACGATACGCCCGTGACGCTCGGCAGGGCGGTGGTGTCGCTGAGGAGGCTGTTCTTTCCGGAGCCGCCACGGGTGATTCCCGCCCATCGGCTCCTGGGCGTGGCCCTGCGCACCGCGCACCTGATGACCTTCGGCGCGCTCGTGGGCGGGCACCTCTTCGAGGTGGATCACTGGCGGCTCTTTCCGTTTCTCGTCGCCACGATCGTGAGCGGCGCCGGCCTCATGGCGCTCGAAATGGCCTCCACGTGCGCCTGGCTGTTCATGGGCAAGGGGCTGGCCGTGCTCGCCAAGCTGCTGCTCCTCACCTCCATCACGTTTTTCTGGGAGCAGCGGGTGGTGCTGCTCCTGCTCACCGTGGCACTGGCCTCGGTCGGGGCCCACATGCCGGCCCGCTTTCGGCACTACTCGGTGCTCTCCGGAAAAGTTGAGGGGCCCGAGCGAGACGCTGCTCTCGAGGTGATGCCGAGGGAGTAACCGAGCGCCGGAGATCGCCGGTGTCTCCGGGTGGCCACGCTGAGGCGCCGGCGCCCCTCCGGAAGGAAGTGTTTACTCGTTCACCTGAGGCGTGCTCACTAGTTTTCCCATCCGAGATGCCTGGGGGCCGTGTGTAGCGCCCCTGGCACCGTAGTTGCTGCCCTACCCAGCCCGATGCTTCCGCGTTCCTCGAAGTCTCGGTGCCTCGTCGTGTCGGGCGTCCCTTGTTGTCTGCTCCACCATGGGCGAGCCAGCGGGATACCAAGGGCTGGCTCTCGCTGCACATCGACCGAGGAGCGTTCGAGCCAAGGGAGCAGATCGGCCTTCTTCGGCGGACTGCGAGAGCGGAGGCGGCGATGATGCGCAGAGCGTGGCTCGCGGCGGTCCTCATGGGCGCCGGCACCTGGGCCTTCACGGGCGCTCCTTCGCGCGCGGCGGCGGCGGACGCGGAGTCCGGTGCTGCGCTGTTCGCGGCCAAGCAGTGCGTCCGTTGCCACGTGCCCCGCAGCGAGCGGGGGCCAGGGCCCGCCCTCGAGGAGCTCCGTCGCCCCCAGGGGGCCATGGAGCTCGCGGGCCGGCTCTGGAACCACGTCCCGGCCATGGCAGGAATGCTGGCGCAGCGGGGGTTCGACTGGCCCAGCATCAGCGCCTCGGAGATGGGGAACCTGATGGCGTACCTGCAAGGCGACGCGCTGCGGGATGCGCGGCCGGACCTCGACAAAGGGCAGGTCATCCTGCTGCGGAAGAACTGTCTCAAATGCCACAGCCTGAGGCGCGAAGGGGGGCGGGTGGAGCCGGATCTGGCCGAACGCCGAGCCGATTACGAGTCGGCGTCCGCCTGGGCTTCGGCCATGTGGACCCATACACCCCGGATGGCGGCCATGGCGAGCCGCATGGGCGTCGCCTA
The DNA here is from genome assembly GCA_016188005.1 of Candidatus Rokuibacteriota bacterium. Lineage (NCBI taxonomy): Bacteria > Candidatus Rokuibacteriota > Candidatus Rokuibacteriota bacterium. The sequence continues at coordinate 121,426 of JACPIQ010000104.1, forward strand.
CCCCCGCTTCGCGGGGGACGAGATGGGGAATCTGGTCGGCTTCCTGAGGGAGGCCGCCACCGCGCCGCCGCGCGGCGCCGGAGGAGTGCCCAAGCGATGACAGAGAGCCGCGGGTCCGTGGAAGGGGGGTGCCTGTGAGGCTGCCGGAGCAGATCAAGCGCCTCGGGCTGGTGATCGGCGTGCTGGTGGCGGCGGTGCTCGTGGGGCGGTTCGTCGTGATCCCCCGCTCGCTGGTCGCGACGGAGCTCCATCAGGCCAGCACCGTGGCCCGCGAGGTCGCGAAGCCGATGAAGTTCGCCGGGACGGCCGCGTGCCAGGACTGCCACGACGACGTGGCCGTCACGAAGGCGAAGGGGTACCACAAGAACCTCGCCTGCGAGGGATGTCACGGGCCTGCCGCCAAGCACGCGGAGGATCCCTCTTCGGGCAAGCCCCCGGCGCCCCGCGATCGGAAGTTCTGCCCGGTCTGCCACATCTACGACGCCTCACGGCCCACGGGCTTCCCGCAAATCAACCTGACGACCCACAACCCGCTGAAGGCCTGCATCACCTGCCACAACCCCCACGATCCGGTGCCGCCCAAGGTCCCGCAGGAGTGCTCGGCCTGCCACGGGCAGATCGAGCGGACGAAGGCCGTGTCGAGCCACGCGCTGCTCGCCTGCACGACCTGTCACAAGGTGCCCCCGCTGCACAAGACGGCGCCCAGGAGCGCGCTGCCCTCGAAGCCGGACACCCGCGAGTTCTGCGGGGGCTGCCACGGCAAGGACTCGGCGCAGAAGGACGCGCCCAAGGTGGACGTCTCGGCCCACGGCGGGCGCTTCCAGTGCTGGCAGTGCCACTACCCGCACCTGCCGGAGGGGCGGGCATGAACAAGCGTGACTTCCTCAAGGGCATGATCCTCTTCTTTCCGGCCGGCGGGCTGCTCGAGATGGCCGCCAACGCGGCGGCGAAGGAAACGGCCGCCCCGGAGGCCGCGGGTGCGCAGCCGGCGGCCATGGGCGCGCCCGGCGCCGGCGGCTACAACGGGGAGAAGCACTACTACGGCATGGGGATCGAGATCGACAAGTGCATCGGCTGCAGCCGGTGCGTCGAGGCCTGCAAGGCCGAGAACGACGTGCCGCAGGAGCCGTTTTACTTCAGGACGTGGATCGAGCGGTACGTGATCACCAAGGACCACGGGGTGATCGTCGAGAGCGTCAACGTCAAGGGCAAGGCGGCCAAGGAGACGCCGCAAGAGGACCGCGACGTCATCCGGACCTTCTTCGTGCCCAAGCTGTGCAACCACTGCATCCATCCGCCGTGCGTCCAGGTCTGCCCGGTGGGCGCCACGTTCTCGACGAAGGACGGGGCGGTCCTGGTGGACAAGGAGCGGTGCGTGGGGTGTCGCTACTGCATCCAGGCCTGCCCCTATGGCGCTCGCTATCTTCACCCGAAGACCCGGACCGCCGACAAGTGCACGTTCTGCTACCACCGCGTGGTGAAGGGGCTGCTCCCGGCCTGCGTCGAGGTGTGCCCCACCCAGGCGCGGATCTTCGGCGATCTCAAGAGCAAGGCGAGCCGGCTGACGCGCTTTTACCGGATGAACAAAATCCACGTGCTCAAGCCGGCGCTGAACACGGAGCCCAAGGTGTACTACGCCGGGCTCGATGGAGAGGTGCGATGATCGAGACCTCGGGCCAGCGCCTGGGCGAGCTCCTGGAGCACATCACGGGCTTCATCTACCCCAACGAGATCGAGATCCACTGGTCGATCCTGATCGTCGTGTACCCCTACGTCACCGGTCTGGTGGCCGGGGCCTTCATCCTCGCCTCGCTGGTGAAGATCTTCAACGTCAAGGCGCTGCAGCCCACGTACCGGCTCTCCCTCCTGACGGCGCTGGCCTTCCTGCTGGTGGCGCCGCTGCCGCTGCTGCTGCACCTCGGACGCCCGGAGCGCTTCTACGAGATCCTCCTGACCCCCAACGTGACCTCGGCCATGGCCATGTTCGGCTTCGTCTACGCCTGGTACCTGATGGGCGTGCTGCTCCTGGAGATCTGGTTCGAGTACCGGCGGGACCTCGTGGTCCTGGGAGGGCAGGGGCGGGGCCTGCTGCGTCAGATCCACCGGGCGCTCTCGCTCTACTCCACGGACGTGAGCGAGGCGGCGCTGGCCTTCGACCGCAAGGCCATCCGGGCCATCACGGTGATCGGGATCCCCTCGGCCTTCCTCCTGCATGGCTACGTGGGCTTCATCTTCG
>JACPIQ010000105.1 GCA_016188005.1 Candidatus Rokuibacteriota bacterium
GCGGTCAAGGTGACGGGGCGCTGCGGAGAGATCGAGGGGAAGGACTTCGAGCGCCTGCGCGAGCACGGTTTCACGGACTCGGACATCTGGGACATCGGCGCCGTCGCGGCCTTCTTCAACATGTCCAACCGCATGGCCAGCCTGGCCGGCATGCGCCCGAACCGCGAGTTCTACGCCATGGGCCGCGGCCAGTAAGCGCGGCATCCGCGCCGCGGTCCGCCCGGGCCGGCGCTCTGTCTTCGGATCGCCGCGAGAACGCCCTACCGCGCCGGCCTGGCCCAGATGCCGCGGTCGTGCATCAGGCGGATCTGCCGCTTGATGACCTTCTCGCGGTACTCCTTGTGCTTCATGGGCGCGCGTTTGAGGTAGAGGTTCTTCGGGTAGATCGGCTTCTCGTAGAGGAGCTGGTAGAGCTCCGTTCGCAGGTCCTTCATCCAGTTGTCCCACTGCGCGCGCGCACGGTGGTCGCGGAGCGCCTCGATGTCCACCACGCCGCCCACGTAGGTGGAGCCCGCGCCGTAGTCCTGCCGGCCGACGATCTGGCCCTTGTAGTTGATGACGAAGGAGCGCCCGCCGAAGGTGTCGATGGGCGTCGTCTCCTCCGGGAAGAGGTAGTAGGTGCCCATGTTGGGCGCCACGACGTACATGTTGTTGTCCAGCGCCCGTGCCCGGCTCTGGATCTCGAAGATCTCGTTGCCCGTGGCCGGGTGCGGGTAAGAAGCGCGGTAGACCACCTCGGCGCCGTTGAGCGCCAGCGCCCGGGCGTTCTCGGGGTAGGACCCCTCGTTGGCCATCATGATGCCGAGCCGCCCGATCTCGGTGTCCACCACCGGCCAGAAGGCCTGCAGGGTTCGCCCGTACTTCTCGACCCACCAGTCGTAGACGTCGTGGGGGCAGACGGAGTGCTCCACCGGGAAGAGCGGCGAGACCTTGTAGTGCTGCAGGATCACCTTCCCGCGCGGGTTGATGATGAAGCCCACGTTGAAGAAGCGGTCCTTGAGGTCCGGGTGGCGCGCCTTGGCCTGGGCCATGACGAAGGCCCCGTACTCCTTCGCGATCGCGCCGAGGGCCTCCGTCTCCTCGCCGGGGATGTCGATGGCCCCCTCCCGCGCGAAGGTCGCGTGGTCGAGATCGAGCACCTCGTCGTTGAAGCCCTGGAGCGCCCCCTCCGGGAAGGCGATGAGCCGCACGGGCAGGTCGAGGCTCGACAGCCAGGAGGCCGCCTTCACCAGGTGCGCGAGGTGCTCCAGGTTGATCCTGATGTCCTTCCGCTTGCGGATCCCGCGCACGGTGGGGATGAGGCCGACGGCGGTGTACGGCTTGATCATCGGGTGTCTCCTTGCTGTTTGTGCACCTCTTCCATGATCATGGTGTTGAGGTCGTCCACGAGCTTCGCGCGATCGGCGGTGCGGTCGTTGCGGATCAGCTCCCGGATCCGGGAGGGCCGCGCCGAGAGCATGATGAGCGTGGTGCCGACGGCCGCCGCCTCCTCGATGGAGTGGGTGACGAAGACGATGGTGCGCGCCGTCTCGGCCCAGATGCGCCGGACTTCCTCCTGCATGATCCGCCGGTTCTGGGCGTCCAGGGCCCCGAAGGGCTCGTCCATCAGGAGCACGTCGGGCTCGATGGCCAGCGCGCGGGCAATGGCGGCCCGCTGCCGCATGCCCCCGCTCACCCGCCCGGGGTAGTACTCCTCGAACCCCCGGAGCCCCGCGACGCGGAGATGCTGCATCGCCCGGAGGTGGCGCTCCTCCCGGGGCAGGCCCAGCGGCTTCAGCACGAGGGCCACGTTGTCCCGGAGCGTGAGCCAGGGCAGGAGCCGGTCCTCCTGGAAGACGATGCCGACCTTGCGCTCGTGGCGCTGGTCGGCCACGACCGGCTGGCCGTCGAGACACACGGTGCCGCGCGTGGCCGGCTCGATCCCGCCCAGGATGCGTAGCAGCGTCGTCTTGCCGCAGCCGTTCGGCCCGAGGAGGCACACGAACTCCCCCGCCTCCACGCTGAAGGACACGTCCTGGATGACCGGGATCAGGTAGTCCTTCCCGATCCCGCTCGCGCTGAGCTTCACCGCCATCGCTGCAGCCGGCGGCTCGCCGCGTCGAAGACGAGCTTGTCGGTCACGAGCATGACGAGGATCATCACGAGCGCCCAGACGAACACCATCTGGGTGGCGAGGATCTCCCGGCTGTAGTTCATGATGTAGCCGATGCCGGACGTCACGCCGAAGATCTCGGCCACCACGGACACCTTGAGCGCGAGCCCGAAGCCCACCTTCATCCCGGCCACCAGGTAGGGCAGCGTCGAGGGGATCACGATGGACGTGAACTTCTCCCGGCTGCCGAGCCGGTAGACGTCGCCCATCTCGAGGAGCCGCCGGTCCACGCTCGCCACGCCCTCCACCAGGTTCGAGGCCACCACGGGGAGCGTGATCATGAAGGTCGTGAAGATCGGCGCCCAGTGGCTGAGTCCGAACCAGATGAGCGAGATGACGATCCAGACGAACACCGACGTCGAGTTGAGGACGGCGAGAAGATCGTGCACCACCCCGCGGGCCAGCCGGGACACGAAGGCCGCCAGCGCCAGGCACACCGCCACCAGCACGGCGCCGCCGAAGCCCACCAGGATCCGGGAGAGGGAGGCGGCGGTGTGCGTCCAGATCTCGCCGCTCCTGAGGATCTCGACGAAGCCGGACACCACCGCGCGCGGGGCCGGCAGGACATAGGCGCCGTAGCGCCACGAGAGCAGCGACCAGACGACGAGGACGGCGGCCGCCACGCCGACGGTCGGCAGGTGGAGCCGGCCGGCCCACTCGCGCCCGCTCACGCGCCCCGGACCCGGTCAGGCCCGGTGAAAGAATTCCCGACGGATCCGGTCCGGGTTGTCCCAGATGTCGGACTTCAGGAAGCCGAACTCCTTGTTGAGCTTGAGCTGCACGATCAGCGTCTCGATCTGCTCCTCGGGCAGCCCCGAGAGCATGCGCACCGTCTCCCGGTGGGCGACGGCGATGACGTCCCTGGGCAGCCGGGTCACCTCCCCCACGATCTCCATGGCGCGCGCGGGTTTCTTGTACCAGATGTCCACGGCGTCCCGCTGCGCGTCGTTCAGGTCCTTCGGGAACGACGGGTGCTTCTGGATGAACTCCGTGCTCGCCAGGTAGCAGACGTGCACCGGGAAGCCGGAGGGCCGACCCGTCGCCTTCCGCCAGAGGTCGATCTGCTTGGCGAGGTACACACCCTCTCCGCGGAACACGACCTGGTCGGTGATGGGCTGCCAGGCGATGATGGCATCCACGTCCTTCTTGCCGAGCATGGTCACCATGTCGGGCGGGGAGGTGGCGGTGACGAGCTGGGTCTCCTTCTGGAGGTCGAGCCCGTACCCCTTGAGCGTGAGCGCGCGGATATCGAAGAACGTCGAGGTCCCGACGATGGCCGCCACCTTCTTGCCCCGCAGATCCTCGACCTTCGTGAGCCCGGCGTCCTTGCGCGCCACGATGGCGCCGAGCACCGCCGTCGCGACCCCCGTGACCTTGAGCGGCACGCCGTCCTCGAAGGCCTTGGCCGCCAGCGCGAAGCTCATGTCGATGGCGTCCACGTTCCTGGCGGCGAGCTGGTTCAGGAGGGGCCCCGGCGCGCCCGCCACGATCGAGTACTCTGCGGTCCAGCCGTAGCGGCCGAGGAGATCCTCCTTGTGGATGATCTCCGTGGCCGCCCAGCCGAGCTGGAGGTAGGCGAGCCGGACCTTCCCCTTGGCCTGGGCGCGGAGGACCGCCGGCGCCCCCAGCACGACCGCCCCTGCCGCGGCGGCGCCTCCCGTGACGAACTCCCTGCGTCGGATCATCGCGTTCCTCCTCCGCTGTGAGCCGGCGCCCTGGCGCCGGGGACTACCCTCGGATCTGCGGCAGGTCCCGCAGCGCTGCCTCCACCTTCTCGGACGGGTACTCGTAGTCCTGGAGCTTGCCGGCGAGATAGGCCTCGTAGGCACCGAGATCGAAGGCGCCGTGGCCGGAGAGGTTGAACAGGATGGTCTGGCCCCGGCCGGCCTCCTTGCAGCGAAGGGCCTCGTCGATGACCACGCGGATGGCGTGCGCCGACTCGGGCGCGGGGATGATGCCCTCGCTCCTCGCGAACTGGATGGCCGCCTGGAAGGTGGCGAGCTGCGGCACGGCCACCGCCTCGATGTACTTCTCGTCATAGAGCTTGCAGACCAGGGGCGCCATCCCATGGTAGCGCAGGCCCCCGGCGTGGAGCGGCGCGGGGATGAAGGTGTGGCCGAGCGTGTGCATCTTCACCAGCGGCGTCATGCCCACCGTGTCGCCGAAGTCGTAGACGTACTTGCCCTTGGTGAGGCTGGGGCAGGCCGTGGGCTCCACGGCGACGATGCGCGTCTTCTTGCCCGAGGTCAGCTTGTCGGCCACGAACGGGAAGGCCAGCCCGGCGAAGTTGGGGCCGCCGCCCGCGCAGGCGATGACGTTCTCGGCCTCGTCCTCCGCCTTCTCGAGCTGCTTCTTGGCCTCGAGCCCGATGATGGTCTGGTGGGTGAGCACGTGGTTGAGCACGCTGCCCAGCGAGTACTTGGTGTCCTCGCGCGTCGCCGCGTCTTCCACGGCCTCGCTGATGGCGATCCCGAGGCTGCCGGGGGAGTTCGGATCCTGCTCCAGCATCTTCTTGCCGGCCTGGGTGTCCGGGCTCGGGCTCGGCACCACCTGGGCGCCCCAGGTCTCCATCATCACGCGGCGATAGGGCTTCTGCTGATAGGACACCTTGACCATGTAGACCTTGCACTGCAGCCCGAAGAACTGGCAGGCCATGGCCAGGGCCGAGCCCCACTGTCCCGCGCCCGTCTCGGTGGCGATGCGCGTGACGCCTTCCTTCTTGTTGTAGTACGCCTGGGCGACGGCGGTGTTGGGCTTGTGGCTGCCCGCCGGGCTCACCCCCTCGTACTTGTAGTAGATGCGCGCCGGCGTCCCGAGGGCCTTCTCGAGCCGCCGCGCGCGGTAGAGGGGGCTCGGCCGCCACAGCCGGAGGATGTCCCGCACCTCGTCGGGGATCTCGATCCAGCGCTCCTGGCTGACCTCCTGCTTGATCAGCTCCATGGGGAAGAGCGGTGCCAGGTCCTGGGGGCCAATGGGCTGCCCGGTGCCGGGATGCATCACCGGCGCGGGCGGCGTCTTGAGGTCCGCCGCGATGTTGTACCACCGCGTCGGCATCTCGCTCTCGGTGAGCACGTACTTCGTGGTCGCGTCATCCGCGTGCTTGGCCATCGCCGCCTCCTCCTGGGTACGACGTGCGGGTGGGACTGAGGGGAAAGTGTGCAAGACAGTACAGCGGGTGGGTCGGCCCTGTCAACGGCTCTGGGGGTGCTTCCGTCGAAGGTAGACCCCCTGACCGCTCCCGGCGGGCGGCCCAGGCGTCAGGGGGACGAGGAGATGGCCATGATCTACACCGTCACGGGGCCCTGGAAGGCCCGCGGTAAACACAAGGGAAGACGGCGGCTGCGGCTGCCGTCTTCCCTGCGTCAGGCCTGCCGACAGATCAGCGCTGCTTGCGCCGGCGGGCGGCCGCCAGGCCGGCCAGACCAAGGCCGAGCAGGACGAGGGAGGCGGGTGCGGGAACGCCCGTGGGCGGGGGTGGGGGCGGCTCGGCCAGGCCGAGCACGCCCACCGTCAAGCCATGCCAGAATTCACTGGTGTGAGTGAAGGAGATGGACGAGAAAGCACCGGGCAGTCGAATGACGCCATGCACCTCGCCTGCCCCCGTGAAGCCGGTGCTCCCGGCGTTCAGGAGCGGCGTGCCACAGCCAAAGAACCCGCACCCGAAGCTCAGGATCTCGATCGGCACCCCGAAATCGACCACGTTGCCGTTCCAGCTCACCAGCGCCAGGAGTGGGTCCTCGACCGGCTCCGAGAACGTGATGGTCGCGAGGCCCCCGGAACCCAACGCAATGATGTCGGAGGCGGGAGGCGCATTGTCCACCGTCGAGCTGATGTACGGGGCCCCCGGGCTCCAGAAGTTGGTGCCGCCGCTCGTCTGGGCGAAGAAATACGACCCGCTGAAGGCCACGTCGACCGTGCTCGATCCGACCGTCAGGCTACCCAGGACTCCCGGGGCCCCGGCTGTCTCGGTCGTCCAGTCGGTCCAGAAGGCCGGGACCGCCATGGCACCAGACGCGGATGTCATGACCAGCACCAGCACTACGAGAGTTCGGAGAAGGACGCTCATGTCGATGCCCCCTTGGCCTCGGATGTGAGTGCTGAGAAACGGCCTCGCCTGGGTTCCTGCGCGTAGCGTGCCAAGACCGCAACTAGCTGAAATACAGGCCGTCGCCTTCGGGCATATGGGACCGGGAGCGACAAGCGTAAGCTACGCCGACAGTTCTCTAGCTCACCTTGCCCAGTCACCCTGGGACTGCCGGCTCGCCCCTGGCCCAGCGGGGAAGGCGGATTCTGGTCAGGCCGGGGGCCGCGAGTGGAGGGCGAGGCCGACAGCAGCCGCCAGGTCTACGGCCTGCAAGCAATCGCGCTCGCCCCAGAAACCCCTGGGGTCGAGGAGCACGGCCTCCATCCCCACCCCGCGCGCGCCCAGCACGTCCACCGAGTAGAGGTCGCCGACGTAGACCGCCTCCTCGGGGGCGACCCGGGCCTCCGCCAGCCCGATGCGGAAGATCCGGGCATCGGGCTTCTCCACCCCTACCACCGCGGAGTCGACGATGAGGTCGAGATGGGCGGCCAGCCCGGTGGCCTCGAGAATGGAGCGCACGGAGCCGTTCGAGTTGGAGATGACCCCGGCCACGAGCCCCGCTGCCTTTACGCGCCGGAGCGCCGACTCCGCCCCCGGATCGGCGACGTTCCAGAGCCCCACGGGCAGGTTGTAGCCGCGCCGCCAGCGCGCAAGCGCCTCGATCTCCCCCTCGTCGGTGATCCCGAGATGCTCCAGGATGTATCGGAGGTAGCGGCCCTGCGTGGTCCCGCTCTCGGTGGAGTCGCTCGCAACCGTGGCGGCATCGGGCCGGGCCCGCGGTCCCAGGTGCCTGTCGAGCCTGACGCGGGCCCGCAGCTCCGCCTCCTCCACGGCGGCGCCCGTCACCGGCCGCCCGCGCGCCAGGAGCTCCGCGGCGATGACACTGTAGTTCATGCGCAGCAGCGTGTTGCCCGCGTCGAAGATGACGGCGCGAAGCGGCCGGGAGCGTCGGAGCGACGGTGAGGGGGCCATGGGCTTTCGCGCCCCTCATTATAATGGAGCGCCATGACCGCCCTCGGCGCCGGCCTGCGCTGGCTCAACCTGCTCGCGGGCATCTGCCTGGTGGGGATCTTCACCGCCTCGCTGCTCGCGGGGCCACGGCTGTCCCCCACCGCCCGCGGCTGGGAGGAGGGCCTCGGGCGCTGGGCGCGCCGGCTCGCCGCCCTCGCGCTCCTCTCCGGGCTGGGGCTTCTCGCGCATCAGTCGGCTCACCTCGCCGGACGGCCCGCGGCTGCCCTCGAGGTCGGGACGTGGCTCGGCGTCCTGCTCGAGACACGCTGGGGCACCGTGTGGCTCCTCCGCCACGTGCTGCTCCTCCTGCTCGCGGCCCTCCTGCTCCTGCGCGAGCGCGAGGCATCCCGCGCCGACTGGGCGGCCCTCCGGGTCGAGTCGTGGATGCTCGGCGTCGCGGCGCTGGCCGCGCTGGGCTGGGCAGGGCATGCCGCTGCGGTGGAGCCCGGCGCCCTCCCCGCCGCGCTGGTGGACATGGCCCATCTCATCGCCACAGGCATCTGGCTCGGCACGCTGCTGCCCCTGAGCCTCTTCTGCCGCGCCGCCTCGCGAGAGGCGGGAGCCGACAGCCGCCCCTGCGCGGTGCTCGCCGTCCGCCGCTTCTCCGGCCTCGCGCTGGCGGCAATCCTCCTGCTCCTCGCGACGGGCGCCGGCAACATGTGGAGCCAGGTGGGCGGCGTGCCCGCCCTCGTCGGGACCTCCTACGGCCGCCTGCTCCTGCTCAAGCTCGCCCTCGTGCTCGCCATCCTCGTCGTCGCGCGCCGCAGCCGCGGGCTCCTGCCGTCGCTGTCTGGGGAGGCGGCCCGGGTGGGCCGCCCTGCCATGGCGCACCTCGGCCATCTCGTCGGCACAGAGTGGACGCTGGGCGTGCTGGTCCTCGTGATCGCCAGCACGCTGGTCGCCACCCCGCCGGCGAGGCACGAGAATCCGTCGTGGCCCCTGTCGTTCCGCCTCTCGTACGACGCCGCCCTGGGCCCGACCGGCCCCCGGACACGCGTGCTCGTCGGCAGCCAGGTGGCCGTGGTGGGCCTGCTGGCGCTCGTCGTGGGCGCGCTGATCGGCAGACGCCGGGGCCTCGTGCTCGGCTCGGGGGCGGCGGCGACTGCGGCAGGGCTCATACTCGCGCTGCCCCCCATGACCGTGGACGCCTATCCGACCACGTACCGGCGTCCCGCCGTGGCCTACCACGCGGGCTCGGTGGTGAAAGGCATGGCGCTCTACGGCAAGCACTGCGCGGAGTGCCACGGTGCTGTGGGGCAAGGCGACGGTGCCCGCGGGTCGGGGCTGGCGAAGCGACCCGCCGACCTCACCGGTCCTCACACGGCCGCGCACACGGCCGGCGACATCTTCTGGTGGCTCACCCACGGCATCCCGCTGGGCGGCATGCCGGGCTTCGCCGCAAAGCTGGGCGAGGAGGAGCGCTGGGATCTCGTCAACTTCCTGCGCTGCCTCGCGTCGTCGGCGCAGGCGCGAGGCCTCGGCACGGCCGTGGAGCCAGAGCGCCCCCGGGTCGTCGCCCCCGACTTCGCCTATGCCGCCGGCCCGGAGGCCGAGCGGAGCCTGAAGGAGTTCCGCGGGCAGCGGGCCGTATTGCTCATCCTCTTCAGCCTTCCCGGCTCCCGCGACCGGCTCGTCGCCCTGGCGAGATACCACGAGACGCTCCGGGCGCTGGGCGGCGAGATCCTCGCCGTCCCGCTGGACGGCGGCGCCGGGATCCTCACCCGCCTCGGCGGGCGCCCCCCGATCCTGCTCCCCGTGGTCACCGGGGGAAGCGAGGAGATCACGGCGGCCTACGGCCTCTTCCGTCGTACCCTGGCTCCCGATGGCCTCCGACCCGACCTGCCCGTGCCGGAGCACATGGAGATCCTGATCGACCGTCAGGGCTATGTGCGCGCCCGCTGGATCCCGGGGCGCGCCGCGCCCGGATGGGCGGATCCCGCGGCCCTCTTCGTCGAGCTGCAGCGCCTCGGCCGCGAGAGGCCGGGCCCGCTGCCGGCCGAGCATGTCCACTGAGGCCTCGGGGCCATGAGGCTGTGGCGGGTGGTCCTCCTCTTGAACCTGGCGCTGGCTGCCGGGCTCCTTCTCGGCTATCTCGCCTGGGGCCGTCAGATCGGGCCTCTCGAGGAAGAGCTGGCGCTCGCCCGGCAACGCTTCGCCCCTGCGGGCGTCGAGCAAGTCTTCACCGGCCAGGGCGTGGTGCGCGCGCTGATCACGGAGCTCCACGTGGTCGTCCTCAGCCACGAGGACATCCCCGGCTTCATGCCCGCCATGACCATGGGCTTTCAGGCTCAGGACCCGGAACTGCTCGCCGCGGCGCAGGTCGGCGACCTGGTGCGGTTCACGCTGAGAGGCGTCCCGCCGAGGTTGGCGATCACAAGGCTGGAGAAGCAGGGACAGATGTGACCGCAAGCCGTCCCGGCAGCGCGGCTGCCCGTTCGACTTCGCTCCACGGCGCGCCGGATCGGGTATCCTTACCAGCCCGAGCATGAGCCGACCAAGAAGAAAGAAGGCATGACATCCATCGACACCGCGCGCTGGCGGACGGTGTGTTTGGCGAGCCTCGCCGCCTTCGCCGCGCTGGCGCTGGTCGCCCTCGCGGCCGGGGTCCCGCCCGGCGACGCGATGATCCGTCAGGGGCTCCTCGACGGCCGGAGCCCGCACGCGCTCGAGGCCGCCCGGTGGGTGAACCATGGCGGGACCTACCGTGTGCTCATCCCGGCGGCCCTGCTGCTATTCGCCCTGTCCCCGGTCGCCAGACGACACTGGTGGCTGTGGGGCGCTGTCCTGGCCGGCTCGGGGGCCGCCGAGACCGCCGCCAAGCTCCTCGTGGGCCGGCCGCGGCCCACCGGGGGGTCCTTCGGCTTTCCCAGCGGCCACGCCATCGCCGCCGCGGCCTTCGCCGTCATCCTCATCTACGTGGTGAGCCGCGAGCGATGGAGCCGGGGGCGGCGCGTGGCCCTGGGGGCCCTGGGCCTCATCCTGGCTCTCGGCGTGGGCTGGGCCCGCGTGATGCTCGACGCCCACTGGCCCACCGACGTCCTGGGAGGCTGGGCGCTCGGCACGGCCTGCGCCGCGGCTGCGGCGTGGTGGGAGAGCGCGCGTCTCGCCGCGCTCGGAGGCGAACCGTGAGTCGGCGCTGGCGCCGGGGACGGCGGATGGCGCTGGCGCTCCTGGCTCTCGGCGTGGCCGGCTGCTCTGAGCCGCCCACGCCGCCGTCGAAGCCGCTGGTCGTGGCGACCTTCTATCCCCTCTACGAGTTCTCGCGCCAGGTGACTGGCGACCGCGCCGAGGTCGTCTCGCTCGTCCCGCCCGGGGTGGAGCCCCACGACTGGGAGCCCACCCCCCAGGAGGTGGCGCGGGTCGGTCGCGCCGGCCTCCTCGTCTACAACGGCGCGGGAATCGAGCCCTGGGTGGACAAGCTCCTCGCGGACGCGGCGGCGAGGCCCGCGACGGTCAACGCCACCGAGGGGCTGCCACTCCTGACCGGGGCCGGCGGCGGCCCTCCCGATCCCCACGTCTGGCTCGATCCGGTCCTCGCCCAGGCAATGGTCGAGCGGATCATGGAGGCGCTGAAGCGAGCCGATCCAGCGGGAGCCGGGGAGTACGCCGAGCGCGCCCGCGCGTTCCAGTCGAGACTGGCTCGCCTCCACGAGGCCTACGAGACGGGCCTCGCCCGCTGCGCGCGCCGGGACATCGTCGTCTCCCACGCGGCCTTCGGCTACCTGGGGGCGCGCTACCGGCTGTCGGTGGTGCCGGTCATGGGGCTCGCGCCCGAGTCGGAGCCGAGCCCGGCCCAGCTCGCCGCCATCGTCCGCTTCGCGCGCCAGCGGAAAGTGAAGTACATTTTCTTCGAGACGCTGGTGAGCCCGCGGCTGGCGGAGACGCTGGCCCGCGAGGTCGGGGCCCGGACGCTCGTCCTGAACCCCGTCGAGGGACTCACGCCGGAGCAGGCGAGCGCGGGCCAGGGGTACGTGGCGCTGATGGAGGAGAACCTGAAGAACCTGCGTGTGGCGCTGGAGTGCCCGTGAGGCCCTTCGTCGAGCTGGAGGGCGTGGACTTCACCTACGGAGAGGTGCGCGTGCTCGAGGGCATCCACCTCGCCGTGGAGGCGGGAGATTTCCTCGGCATCATCGGGCCCAACGGCTCCGGCAAGACGACGCTCCTCCGCATCGTGCTCGGGCTGCTGGTGCCCTCGGCCGGCCGGGTGCGCCTCTTCGGCCATGCCCCCGAGAGCTTCCGCCAGTGGGGGCGCGTGGGCTATGTCCCGCAAAGGGCCACGCTCGACGCCGGGCTGCCGGCCACGGTGCAGGAGGTCGTGGCGAGCGGGCTCGTGGCGGCGCTGGGGCTCCTCGGACGGGCGGGCGCCGCCGAGCGCCGTCGGGTCGGCGAGGTGCTCGGCCAGGTGGGCATGGACACGCTGGCCGCGGCGCGCATCGGAACGCTTTCTCCCGGGCAGCAGCAGCGGGTGCTCATCGCCCGGGCCCTAGTCTCCAGGCCCGAGCTCCTGATCCTCGACGAGCCCACGGGCGGCGTGGACCCGGAGGCCCAGACCAGCTTCTACGCGCTCCTCCACCACCTCCACCGTGAGCGCGAGGTCACCCTGATCCTCGTGAGCCACGACATCGGCGTGGTGGCGAAGGAGGTCACCAAGCTCGCCTGTCTCAACCGGCGCCTGATCTTCCACGGCCGGCCCGCGGACTTCCTCAGCGACGCGGCGCTGGCCGCGCCCTACGGGCCCGCGGTGCGTGTCGTCTCCCACCACCACTGACGGCATGGCGCTCCCCGAGTTCCTCCAGTACGGCTTCATGCACCGCGCCTTCGTGGCCGGCGCCATGACGGCCATCATCTGCCCGTCCATCGGCGTCTTCCTGATTCCGCGCCGGCTCTCGCTCATCGCCGACACCCTGGCCCACGTGGCGCTCGCCGGGGTGGCGCTCGGGCTCTTCGTGGGGATCTCACCCGTCCTCGGCGCGCTCGTGGTGACCGTGGCCGGGGCGGTGGGCATGGAGCGGCTGCGCGCGCGCGGCGCCCTCCAGGGAGACGCCGCGCTGGCCGTGTTCCTCTCGGGCGGCTTCGCCCTGGCGGTGGTGCTCATCAGCCTGGCGCGCGGCTTCAACGCCGATCTCTTCGCCATCCTGTTCGGGAGCATCCTCACGGTGAGCCCGACGGATGTCTGGCTCATCGTGGGCCTGGGCGCGGTGGTCGGCACGGCCATCGGCCTCTTCTACCGCCAGCTCTTCGCCATCACGCTCAACGAGGATCTCGCCCGCACCAGCGGCGTGCCGGTAGCCGCCCTCAACCTGATGCTCACGCTGCTCACCGCGCTCACCACGGTGGTGGCCATGCGCATGGTGGGGGTGCTCCTCGTCAGCGCGATGATCGTCATCCCCACCCTCACGGGCTTCTCGCTGGGCCGGAGCTTCCGCCAGGCCCTGGCCATCGCCATCGGCATGGCCCTGGTGTCGGTGACCGGAGGGCTCATCGCCGCCTATTACCTGCGGCTCGCCGCGGGGGGCGCCATCGTCCTGACGGCCCTCCTCATGTTCGCCGCGGCCTCCGTTGCCGGTCGCGTGGGTCTCCGTCGCCGTCC
>JACPIQ010000106.1 GCA_016188005.1 Candidatus Rokuibacteriota bacterium
CAGCCGGGCCCGCGAGGAAGAGCCGCATCAGCGCCTGCGCCGCCCCCACGGGGTCGCCGCTGGTGTTCCGGTAGCCTTCCCACGTCACGCGCCGGCTCCCGACGTCCAGCGCCACCGCCTTGGAGCCCGTGGAGCCGATGTCGAGGCCGAGCACGAGGCCGGCGCCGCTCGGGGGTGCGGCGGGCATGGGCGCCATCCGCCTGACCTGCCGGAGGTAGGTCCCGAGGGCCGGGATGGTCTCGAAGTGCGCCTTCCCGGCCGGCTCGAGGAGGTTCTCAAGAGGCGGGAGCGCGCGGCGGCCGTCGGACGCGGCCACGGCGGCGCCGAGGGCCTCGAAGTAGAGATTGTCGTCGGTCACGGGGGCGAAGCGCATCTCGTGCCGCTCGGCGAAATCGCGGAAGCGCGCGCGGATCCTCTCGCTCCGGCTGACGCCGCCGACGAGGACGATGGGCGAGGGGCTGACGCGGGGCTTGACGAGCACCTGCACGTTCTCGCAGACGGCGTCGAAGAGCCCCGCCAGGATCCGCTCCCGCCGCTCGCCCTTGTTGGCCAGATGCGTCATGTCGGTCTTGAGGATGACGGGGCAGCGGCCCGAGAGAGGCGCGGGGTCCGGGACCTCGGCGCAGAGCGCGCTGGCCTCCTCGATGCTGAGCCCGAAGCGCTCCACGAGCTGCCTGAGGAAGTTGCCCGTCCCCTGCGAGCAGCGCGAGTTCTCGCGGAAGACCTCGACGCCGGGGCCGCGCAGCTCGAGCACGGAGAAGCCGTGGGCGCCGATGGAGACCACCGTGGCCGGGGCGCTGCCGTGCAGGTACCGATGCCCCCCGGCCTGCGCCTCCTTGAGGGGGATCCTCGGCAGGGCGACGGTCCGGGCGAAGCGCCCCGTGACCGCCGCGCCGCGGAGGGAGGGCCAGTCGAGGTCGCCGAGGAGATCCAGCAGCACGGGGCCCGGCTCCTTGTGGTGCTCCGCCACGAGGCGCCGTGCCCACGCGAGCCCGGCGCCCTCGCGCCGAAGCTCGACGACCTTGATCGTCTCCGCGCCGACGTCGATGCCCAGCCACCCGTCCGTCATCTGGCCTCCTCCGGGGCCCGGTGAGGCGAAGCCCCGCCCCGCGAGTGTGCCAGCATCCCGGGGCGGAAGGGAACCAAGAAAACGCAGGCGCGAGCGCCCGGCTCCGGTCGGCAGGGCAGCCGGGGTCCTGGCGGGGCGTGCCGTGTCGGGGGGGGGCGGCTGGACTTGGCCGGGTGCGCATGGTAGAAAAATTTCACCGCCATGCTCTCGATCGCCGACACCGTCACCGAGATGGTCCACTGGGTGTTCCCGGAGCACGCGGGCGCCCCCGGACAGATCCACGGCGGGCGGATGATGCAGTGGATCGCCACCGTCGGCACCATCGCCGCCTCGCGCGTGGCGCGCGGCAACGTGCTGCTGGGCGCCATGGACGACATCGACTTCCTCCACCCGGTGAAGGTGGGCGAGATCGCGGTGCTGCGGGCGCAGGTGGAGTACGTCGGCCGCTGCTCGCTCGAGGTGGGAGTACGGGTCTTTTCCGAGGCCGTCCCCACCGGGGCGCGCGCGCTCACGCTCAGCTCGCATCTCGTCTTCGTCAAGGTGGACGATGCGCTCCGGCCCCAGCCCGTGCCGCGGCAGGTCGCCCCGCGGGGCGCGGCGGAGGAGGCGCTGCTCGCCGCCGCCCGGGAGCGCCGCGAGCAGCGCCTCGGGCGCTTCGCGCGGCGGCAGGCCGCCATCGGGGAGACCGGCGCCGACAGCGGCGAGGAGCTCCGCTGGCGCTTCGAGTCGTGCCGCGGCGTCGTTCCGGCGGACACGCTGTTCGGCAACACGCTCTTCCCCGGGAACCTGCTCATGGACATCGACGAGGCCGGCGGCATCCTCACGACGCGCTACACCCGGGGCTTCTCCATGACCGCGTGCCTCGACGCCCTCGACTTCCACGCGCCCGTCTCGACCCGCGAGGTGGTGACGTTCAAGGCCGCGCTGAACCACGTGGGGCGCTCGTCCCTGGAGATCGGCGTCGAGGTGCTGACCGAGGCGCCGTGGACCGGCGAGGTGCGCCAGGCGTGCGCGGCCTATCTCACGTACGTGCACCTGGGCCAGGACCTGCGCCCCCAGCCCTGCCCTCCGTTCACCCCGGAGACGCCGGGCGAGCGGACGCGGTGGCAGGAGGCGGAGGAGCGGCGGGCCCGTCGGCTCCTGCGAGTCAAGGCGCTCAGGGCATCCATCCACGAGGGAAGGTGAGGGCATCATGTCCGGGCATTCACGGTGGTCGCAGATCAAGCGCAAGAAGGGCAAGACGGACGTCCAGCGGGGGAAGCTCTTCTCCAAGATCCTCCGCGAGATCACGGTGGCGGCGCGCAATGGCGGCGGCGATCCGAAGGGCAACGTGCGTCTCAAGGCGGCGATGGAGGCAGCGCGGGCGGCGAACATGCCCGCCGACAACATCAAGCGGGCGATCCAGAAGGGGACCGGCGAGCTGCCGGGGGAATCCTACGAGGAGATCACCTACGAGGGCTACGGGCCCGGCGGGGTCGCCATCCTGCTGCAGGCGCTCACCGACAACAAGAACCGCACCGGGCCCGAGGTGCGGCACGCCTTCGAGAAGCACGGAGGGCGCATGGGCACGGCCGGGTGCGTGGCGTGGATGTTCGACCGGCGCGGCGTGGTCCAGGTGGACGCCGACCGGGTCAAGGAGGACGACCTGCTCGAGAAGGCGCTGGACGCGGGCGCGATGGACGTCAAGCTGGTGGAAAAAGCTTTCGAGATCACCACGGCCCCTGATGAGATGGAGCGGGTGCGGGAGGCGCTGGAGCGCCAGGGCGTCCCCGTGCTCGAGGCCGCCGCGGCCATGCTGCCCCAGTCCACCGTCCGCGTGGAAGGCAAGGACGCCTCGGCGGTGCTGCGGCTGATCGAGGCGCTCGAGGAGCAGGACGACGTCCAGGCCGTCTACTCGAACTACGACATCCCCGACGAGGTCCTCGACGCCATCTCCGCCGCCTAGGGCGCTGCGCGTGATGGGGGTGGATCCCGGGCTCGTGGACACCGGCTTCGGCGTCCTCGAGGCGGGCCCCGGCGCTGTCACGGTGGTGGATGCCGGCGTCGTCAGCACTGCGCCCGGCCAGCCCCTCGAGGCGCGCCTCAACGCCATCCACGGCGCCCTGCACCGGCTCATCCAGGCCCGCGCCCCGGGCCTCATCGTCGTGGAGGACCTCTACACCGAGTACAGGTTTCCCCGGACGGCGATCCTCATGGGTCATGCGCGCGGCGTGATCTACCTCGCCGCCCGCCAGTGCGGCGTGACGGTGCTGGCGCTGGCGCCCGCCGAGGTGAAGCGCGCCATCACCGGCAACGGGGCGGCCGGCAAGGGGCAGATGCAGCGCGGAGTGCAGACCCTGCTCGGGCTCGCCGAGCTGCCCCGTCCCTCCCATGTGGCCGACGCCCTCGCCCTGGCCGTCACCGGCATGGCGCGGATCACGGGGCGGATCCCGCTGGGCCGCGTCCAGCCGGCGGCGCGGGGGGCCTCGTGATCGCCTCGCTGCGCGGTCGGCTCCGCGCCCGCCACGAGGACCGCGTGATCCTCGAGGCCGCCGGTGTCGGCTACGAGGTCTTCCTGCCCCCCGTGACCCAGCGCGCGCTGGCGGGCGCGGCGACGGACGGGGGCGATGCCGGTGACGAGATTTCTCTCGCGATCCACTACCACGCGACCCAGAACCAGCCGCGCCCCGTGCTGATCGGGTTCACCTCGGAGCTGGACAAGGAGTTCTTCGAGAAGCTCATCACGGTCAAGGACGTGGGCCCGCTGGTCGCGGCCCGCGCGCTGGCCGCTCCGGTGGGTGAGATCGCCGCCGCCATCGCCCGCCAGGACGAGGGGTACCTGCGCCGGCTCCCCGGCATCGGGCCCCAGAAGGCGAAGAACATCGTGGCCCAGCTCCAGAGCAAGGTGGCGAAGTTCGCGCTGCTGGCGGCGGAAGCGCCCGCCGCCGGGGCGCGTCCGGCCCCGCCTGCTGGGCTCGCGGAGGAGGACGGGCTGCGCGCCATGGTGTTCGAGGTGCTCGTGAAGCAGCTGCAGCACCGGCCCGGCGAGGCGGCCGACCTCATCACCCGGGCGCTCGGCCGCCGGCCCGGCATCACGACGCCGGAGGAACTGTTCGACGAGATCTATCGCGGGGGCGCAGCCCGGACGTGAGCGACGAGGCGCGGGTGATGAGCCGCGTGGCACTGCCCGAGGAGGCGCAGATCGAGCGCCAGCTCCGCCCGCAACGGCTCCACGAGTACGTGGGGCAGCGCGCGACCGTGGAGAGTCTGCGGATCTCGGTGGAGGCCGCCCGCCGGCGCGGCGAGCCGCTCGACCACGTGCTCCTCTCGGGGCCGCCGGGCCTCGGCAAGACCACGCTGGCCACCATCATGGCCAACGAGATGGGCGCCCAGCTGGTCACCACGGCCGGCCCCTCGCTGGAGCGGGGCGGCGATCTCATGGGGATCCTCACCAACCTGGGCGAGCGCGACGTCCTCTTCATCGACGAGATCCATCGGCTCCCGCGCATCGTGGAGGAGCTGCTGTACCCGGCCATGGAGGATTTCGCGGTCAACTTCGTGATGGACAAGGGGCTCAACGCCAAGAGCATGCGCATCCCGCTGCGCCCCTTCACCCTGGTGGCCGCCACCACGCGGCCGGGGATGCTCACCTCGCCGCTCCGCGAGCGCTTCGGGATCTTCCACCACCTGGATTTCTACGGCGTCGAGGACCTCACCTCCATCGTCCTCCGGTCGGCCTCCATCCTCGGCGCCGCCGTCGACGGGAACGGGGCCGAGGCCATCGCCCGCCGCTCTCGCGGCACGCCGCGCATCGCCAACCGGCTCCTGCGCCGGGTCCGCGACTACGCCCAGGTGAAGGGGGACGGGACGGTGACGGCCGTGGTGGCCCGGGACGCGCTGGATCGCGAGGGGGTGGACGCCGCGGGGCTCGACCGGCTGGACCGGCGTTTCCTCGGCGCCATCATGGAGCAGTACGGCGGCGGGCCCGTCGGCCTCGAGGCCATTGCCGCCACCATCAACGACGAGGCGGAGACGCTGGCCGAGGTCGTGGAGCCCTTCCTCCTGAAGATCGGCTTCCTCGTGCGCAGCCCCAACGGGCGCAAGGCCACGACGGCCGCCTATGCCCATCTCGGCCGCGCCCTGCCCCCTTCCCCCACCGGCCAGCGCGAGCTCCCCCTCTGACTGGCGAGGCGCAGCCGGAGACGAGCCGAGCGCACATGGAGGTTCCCCGAGCGGAGCGAGGCGGGTCAGCCCGAGCACGCGCAGGAGGCGGCCTGCGTGTCTGACCTCGGGAAAATCCTCGTGGTTTTCGGGGCGGTCATGATAGTCCTGGGGGCAATCCTGCTCTTCGCGGGAAATCTCTCAGGGAAGGTGCCATGGATCGGACGGCTGCCCGGGGACATCTACATCGAGCGCGGCACCTGGAGCTTCTACTTCCCTCTCGCCACCTGCATCATCATCTCGATCGCCCTCACCCTGATCTTCACGCTCCTCGGCCGCCGCTAGTGCGGCGCCGGCGCCCCCGGCTTCTCGTCGCTCTCGCCCTCGGCGTCCTCGTGGGTCTCGCAGCGGCTCCCGCGCTCGCGGGGGGCTACATCCGCGTGGCGCTGGCCGACGGCATCCGGGCGGTAGAGCTGGGTGGCGGCCCGCTGGCCATCCAGGACGCGGGGGGCCGGCCGCTCACCGCGGAGCGGCCCACGTGGATCCGCCTGATCCCGGTCAACGGCAGCGTCGAGGTGCGCGGCCTGCGCGTCACCGGCCTCCGCGCCGGCGCCATCCGTGTGGTGAGCGCCAACGGCGGGGCCATGCGGTGGAACGGCCGCGAGTACCCCGGCGCCATCGACGTCCGCCGCGCGGCCGACGGGCTCCTGGTCGTCAACGAGCTGCCGCTGGAAGACTACCTCATGGGCGCGGTCAAGGCCGAGGCCGGGGAGCGCATGCCGATCGAGATGCTCAAGGCCCAGGCCATCGTGGCGCGCACCTACGCGGCGTTCCACCGCCGGCTGAACGCCGGCAAGCCCTACCAGATCGTCGCGGCCACCGCGCACCAGCAGTACGCGGGCAGGGTCGGTGCCGAGTCGCCGATCTGGGCGGCGGTGAGAGCGACCGAGGGGCAGGTGCTCCTCTGGGAGGGCGACCTCTTCCCGGCCTTCTATCACACCGACAGCGGCGGCCACACGGAAGATCCCCGCGCGGTCTTCGCCGCCTCGAACATGCCCGCGCTCCGGCCGGTGCGCATCGAGTTCCCCTCGGAGTCGCCGCATCACCTGTGGGCGCTGGACCTGCCGCTCGCCGACCTCGGGGCCTTGCTCCGCAAGGGGGGCGTCTCGGTGGGGCGCCTCATCGCCCTCGAGGTCCTCGAGCGGAGCGTGTCGCTGCGCGTGGCCCGGATCGCCGTCCGCGGCATGAGCGGCACGGTGGTGCTGCGAGGCAACGACTTCCGCAGGCTCGTGGGCTACGACACCTTGAAGAGTACGCTCTTCGCCGTGGCGGTGGATGGCGCCCATGCTCGCTTTGCCGGGCGCGGCTACGGCCACGGCGTCGGGATGGACCAGGCCAGCGCCCGGACCATGGCCCAGCTGGGCTACTCGGCCCAGCAGATCCTCGAGTACCACTACCCGGGCGCGGCCTTCGCCACGCTCCAGTAGGGCGGCGCGGCCGGTGCCCCTCTCGTGGGCGGAGTTCGCGCGGGTGGACATGCGCGTGGGCGTCGTCGTGGACGCCCAGGAATTCCCCGAGGCCCGGCGGCCCGCCTACACGCTCTCCATCGACTTCGGCCCGCTGGGCGTGAAGCGCTCGAGCGCCCAGATCACCCACCGCTACGCGCCGCGGGACCTCGTCGGGCGGCGTGTGGTCGCTGTGGTGAACTTCCCGCCCAAGCGGATCGGCCCGTTCGTCTCGGAGGTGCTCGTCCTGGGCGCCTATGACGAGGGGGGCGAGGTCATCCTGCTCCGCCCCGACTTCGAGGTGCCACCCGGCTCGCGCATCGGCTGACCCGTTCCACGCGGCCGCCCGGCCGAGCCTGTCGAGAAGAAGGGTTACCAGCCCCGCCGATCCCGGCCGGAACCACGCCGTGTTCTTCACTGTCGCGTTCCTCGTTCCCGGATTCGTCTGGGAGTCGATCTTGCACGTGTTCCTCCGGCGCCGGGAGGACCGTGCAGACCGGGTGTGGGTCAGGCTCCTGACCCTCAGCGCCCTCAATTACGGCGTCTTGTCGTGGCTCGTATACCTGCTCCTGGCACAGGCGGGAGTCCTGGCGCGGCCCTGGGTGGCTGCGCTGGCGTGGTTCTTCATCCTGTTCGTCTCGCCGGCGGCGCTCGGAGCGGCCAGCGGGCTCCTGGGCCAGCGGACCGCCGTCCGGCGGCTCCTGGCGCGCTACGGGATCTACACGGTCCATCCCGTGCCGACCGCCTGGGACTACGTGTTCAGCCAGTCGGCGGGGTCCTGGGTACTCATCACCCTCGCGGATGGCTCCGCGGTGGCCGGGGTCTTCAGCGCTCGCTCGTTCGCTTCCTCGGACCCCTCGGACCGCGACCTCTACATCGAGGAGATCTACGAGGTCGAGGATGACGGCCCCTGGCAGCCCGTGCCGATGAATCGCGGCGTGTGGATCCGTGGTGAGGCCATCCGTACCATCGAGTTCCTTGCATTTCAGGAGTAGAATCCGGTCAGGAGGTTCCCAAGATGACCTCGCCCACGACG
>JACPIQ010000107.1 GCA_016188005.1 Candidatus Rokuibacteriota bacterium
GACCTCAAGGCCTTCGTGAAGGACAAGATCGCCCCGTACAAGTATCCGCGGTGGATCGAGTTCGTGAGCGAGCTGCCGAAGACCGCCACGGGCAAGATCCAGCGCTTCAAGCTCCGCACGTGACCGCGTTCTACGACGAGCGCCTCGAGACCCTGCCCTCCGAGGGGCTGCGGGGCCATCAGTGGGCGCGAGTCGAGCGCCTGGCGCGCGAGGTCTACCCATCGAATCCGTTCATCGCCCGCAAGTGGCGGGAGGCGGGCATCCGGGCGGCGGAGGACCTGCGCAGCTGGGAGGACTGGGCGCGGCTGCCCTTCACGCGGAAGCCCGAGCTGGTCGAGGACCAGGCGGCCCGGCCGCCATTCGGCAGCAACCTCACCTACCCCCTGGAGCGCTACGTGCGCGTGCATCAGACCTCCGGGACCACGGGCGCGCCGCTGCGCTGGCTCGATACCCAGGCGGCCTGGGACTGGTGGCTGCGCTGCTGGGGCTTCGTGCTGCGGGGCGCGGCACTCGGTCCCGGGGACCGCATCTTCTTCCCGTTCTCCTTCGGGCTCTTCGTCGGTTTCTGGGCGGGCTTCGAGGGGGCCCGGGCGCTGGGCGCCATGGCTATCCCCGGCGGCGGGCAGGACTCGGCCCAGCGCCTCGCAGCCATCGAGGCGCTCGGGGCGACGGCCGTGTGCTGCACGCCCTCCTATGCGCTGCACCTCGCCCAGGTGGCACGCGAGCGCGGCGTGGACCTCAGGCGGCTCGGCGTGAGGACGGCGGTGTATGCGGGGGAGCCGGGCGCGGGCATCCCAGCGGTGCGCGCGCGGCTCGAGGAAGAATGGGGGGCCCGGGCCCATGACCATGCCGGCATGACGGAGATGGGCGCTCACGGATTCGAGTGCGAGGCCCAGGCGGGACTGCACATCAACGAGTCGGAGTTCATCGCCGAGATCATCGATCCTGCCACGGGAGCGCCGGCGCGCGAGGGGGAGCTGGTGCTCTCGAACCTCGGGCGGCCCTGCTCCCCGCTGCTCCGCTACCGCACGGGGGACCGGGTGCGCGCCGCGACGAGCCCGTGCGGATGCGGGAGGACCTTCCTCCGGCTGGAGGGTGGGATCCTCGGGCGCGTGGACGACATGCTGGTGATCCGGGGCGTCAACGTCTTCCCCTCCGCCCTCGAGGGGATCATCCGCCGCTTCCCCGCCGTGGTCGAGTTCATGATCGAAGTGTACCGGCGCGACGAGATGGACGAGGTGCGCCTGCTGCTGGAGATCGCGGAGAGCCAGCCGCGGCAGGTGGCCGCCGCCGTCCAGGAGGCGCTCCGCGTGGATCTCGGCATCAGGATCGAGACGGTGCCCGCGCCCCCGCAGAGCCTGCCGCGCTACGAGCTGAAGGCCAGGCGCCTGGTCCGCCGCGCGGGGGGTCAGGTCTTGCATTCCGACATGGTTCCGGGACCGCCACGCTCCGAGGGCACCGCAACGGCGTCGGCGCCGTGACGGCGTGTCGGATTTCAAGACCTGACCCCCGGAGCTGGGCGGTGGTGTGGCTCGGCGCGGTGGCGGCCGGCATCGCCGCGCTCGCTCTCGCGCTCGCCCTGACGCGGGGCCATGAGCGGCGCCTGAAGGCGCTCGACGGCGAGGCGACACGGCTCGTCGCTGAGCTCGAAGGCCAGCGCGCGCTCGTCGGCATGCTGGAGGATCCATCCGCGCGGGGTATCGCCCTCACGGGCGCCGGCCCGGCTCCCGGGGCCCGCGGGCGCGTGCTGTGGCACGCGCCGGCTGGCGGCTTGCTGCTCGTGGGCGGCCTGCCTTCCCCGCCGCCTGGCGCGGTGTATCAGCTGTGGCTGCTCGCCCGGACGAGCCAGCCGGTGTCGGCCGGTCTCGTCACCGTGGACGCACGTGGCGTCGGCAGCCTGAGGTTGTCCCCCCTCCCGACGGCGCCAGCGGTGGAGAGCTTCGTCGTCACGCTGGAGGCGGCCGGCGGGGCGGCAGCGCCGTCGGGTCCCGTGCACCTCGTGACGAGCCGCTGATCGCGGGCGCTGCCCGCCGGACGGGCCGCTCGTCCGGCGGGGCCGAGCGTGGCGCTCCTCGATCGGCTCGAGGGTGATGTGCCGGCCGCGGGGCTAGAGGCCTCTCAGTCTTGCGGCGTGGAGCACCGCGATGACCGTCATGGAGTCCTTGATCTCGCCCCGCTGGACCATGGCGAGTACGTCGCGGAACGGGAAGGCCCGCCGCTCGATGAACTCCGTGCGGTCCGGCGGCCGCGCCGCGGGGCTCAGGGCCTCTGCGATATAGAGGTGGGCCACCTCGCGCAGGATGCTCTTGGAGGTGTGGAAGTCGCAGAGCTTGACGAGGCGGCCGGCCTCATAGCCTGCCTCCTCGCTGAGCTCGCGCTGGGCGGCCTCCTCCAGCGTCTCCGAGCCGTGCTGACCTCCTGTGGGCATCTCCCAGTAGAAATCGCGCGCCACGTAGCGGTACTGGCCCACGAGGAGCACGGTGTCCCGGTCCAGGAAGGGCAGGATGCCCACACACTCCGCGCACTGGACCACCCCGTAGATCGTGGTGCGCCCGTCGGGGAGCAGGGCGACGTCCTCGCGCACGGTGATCCAGCGGTTCTGGTACACCGGCCGCGTCGAGGCCGTTTGCCAGGGCACGCGGGACGGCGGGCGCGGCGGGTCGGAGGCGGGCGTTCCCGGGACACTCATGGCGACCGGTTCCTTGTACCACGTGGGCGCCACGGCGACCAGCCGTTGATTGTGTGGCGCCGGGGCGGCGGCTATACTTGGAAAGCTATCCCCACACCCTGACCAAGGAGAGTCCCATGCCCCTGCCGCCCCCGGTCGAGACTCTTTGGAACGAGCTGCAGGCCGTGCGCGCCGATGTCCTGAAGGAGGTGGAAGGGCTGTCGCAGGCGCAGGCCGACTGGCGTCCGGGCGATGCGGACTGGTCGGCCGGCGAGATCATCCATCACCTCATGCTGGCCGAGGTGGGCACCGGCAAGCTCACCTCCAAGCTCCTCAAGGGGGCGGGGGCCGGGGCGGCGCCCTGCCCGGGCGACCTGACGGCACTCCGGCCACTGCCCTCGCTGGTCACCGGCGCCACCGAGGCGCCGGCGGCCACGCGTCCCGAGCGCGGCCGTCCCATCGCGGAGCTCCTGGCCGACTTCAAGGCCGCGCGCGAGCGGAGCGGGCAGTCCATCGAGCGGATGGCGGCGGTGGACTTCCGCGGCCTGACCTGGACCCATGCCGCGTTCGGGGAGATGGACCTGTCGCAGTGGTGGCAGCTGCAGGCCTGGCACGACGCCGACCATCTCCAGCAGCTGCGGGCGCTCCGGGCGGCGCCAGGCTTCCCGGCGCGCTGAGGGGCCGGAGCCCGGGCATGAAGGTGGTCCTCCGCTACCCGAAGCGAGAGGTGGAGCTCGCCGGCCGGCGGCGGGTGAAGGATCTCCTCCGCGAGCTCGACGTGTTGCCCGAGACGGTGCTCGTGATCCGCGGCGGGGACCTCCTCACGGGCGACACGGTGGTCGGCGACGAGGACGTGATCGAGCTGCGGCCGGTGATCTCGGGCGGGGGGGGCCGGCCATGAAGTGTCGCAAGTGCGGAGAGGGCGCGGCGCTGGAGCTGCGCCGCCACAACGCCGCCTTCTGCGCGCCCCACTTCACGGAGTTCTTCCGCAAGCAGGTGCGCGAGGCGATCCGCCAGCACCGGATGTTCACACCGGACGAGACGATCCTGGTCGCCGTGTCTGGCGGCAAGGACTCGCTGGCGCTCTGGGACGTGCTGGTCGAGGAGGGATTCCGCACCGCCGGTCTCTACCTCGACCTGGGCATCTTCGACTACTCGCGGGAGTCCCGGGAGAAGTGCGAGACCTTTGCGGCGGCGCGCGGCCAGCGGCTCCTGGTCGAGAGCGTCGAGTCCGCGATGGGCGCGCCGATCCCGGAGGTCCAGAAGACCACGCGGCGGCCCACCTGCTCGGCCTGCGGGCTCAGCAAGCGCTACCTCATCAACCGGGCGGCCCTGACCCACGGCTTCCCCGTCGTCGCCACCGGCCACAACCTCGACGACGAGGCGGCGACCCTCTTCGGCTCGGTCATGCACTGGCAGACGGAGGCCCTGCCGCGCCAGTCGCCGGCGCTTCCGTCCACGCACCCGAAGCTTGTGCGCCGCGTGAAGCCGCTGTACCGGTTGGCGGAGCTGGAGACCGCGGCCTACGCCTTCCTGCGGCGCATCGACTATATCGTGGAGGAGTGCCCCTTCGCCAAGGGCGCGACGTCGCTGGCCCACAAGGAGATCCTGAACCGGATGGAGGCCGCCTCGCCGGGCGCCAAGCACAACTTCCTCTTCGGGTTCCTGGAGCGAGCGCGCCCGGCCTTCGAGCGCGCCGAGCTCGTCGAGCTGACGGAGTGCGCCTCGTGCGGCCAGGTGACGACCGGCGAGGTCTGCGCCTTCTGCAAGCTCGCCGACCAGGTCAAGCGCCGCATCGCGCCGTGACGGGCGAAGGCGGCGCCCCATCGCAGTCACTCAGGACGCGGAGGCTCCCATGCAGAACGCCGTGATCGTCGGCGCGGCCCGCTCGGCCGTCGGACGGAGGAACGGACGGCTCAGCCCCGTGCGGCCGGATGATCTCCTTGCCGACGTCCTCAAGGCGCTCGTGGAGCGCGCGCAGCTCGATCCCACCGAGGTGGAGGACGTGGTGGTGGGTTGCGTGAGCAAGGTGGGCGAGCAGGGCTTCAACATCGCCCGGAACGCCGCGCTCATCGCCGGCTTCCCCGTGGACGTCTGCGGGACCACGCTTGACCGCATGTGCGGCTCCGGCCAGCAGGCCGCCAACTTCGCCGCCATGGGCGTCATGGCCGGGCAGTACGAGTGCGTGATCGCCGGCGGCGTCGAGCACATGACGCGCGTGCCCATGGGGTCCGATGGCGCGGGCCCCGGCGAGGGGCCGCTGTCGCCCCGGCTCCAGAACCTCTACAGCATCATCCCGCAGGGGCTCTCGGCCGAGATGGTGGCCGAGCGCTGGGGGCTCAAGCGTGACGAGCTCGACGACTTCTCCGCCCAGAGCCACGAGAAGGCCGGCCGGGCCATCGCCGAGGGACGGTTCAAGCGCGAGATCGTGCCCCTGACGCTGCCGGACGGCAGCGTGTTCGACACCGACGAGGGGGTGCGTGCGCCGGTGAACCGGGAGAAGATGGCGGCGCTGACTCCGTCGTTCAGACTGGACGGCGTCGTCACCGCCGCCAACTCCTCGCAGATCTCGGACGGGGCCGCCGCGCTACTCATCATGTCCGAGACGCGGGCGAGGGCGCTGGGTCTCACCCCGCGCGCCCGCGTTGTGGCCACCGCCCTGGCCGGCGTGGACCCCACCATCATGCTCACGGGGCCCATCCCGGCCACGCAGCGGGTGCTCCGGCGGGCGGGACTCAAGCTCGAGCAGATGGACCTGTTCGAGGTCAACGAGGCCTTCGCCTCCGTGGTGCTGGCCTGGGAGCGGGAGCTGCACCCCGACATGGACCGGGTCAACGTCAACGGCGGGGCCGTTGCCCTCGGGCATCCGCTGGGCTGCTCCGGGGCCCGGCTCATGACGACGCTGCTGCACGAGCTGGAGCGGCGGGGGAAGCGCTTCGGGCTTCAGACCATGTGCATCGGCTTCGGGCAGGGGATCGGCACGATCATCGAGCGGCTGTAGGCGCCACTGCGCTCAGCCGTGGTTGGCGTGCTCGCTCAGGATGTTCTGGACGGCGCGGTGGAGGTCCGGCGGCGTCACGGGCTTGAAGAGCACGCTCGTCACGCCCAGCGCCCGGCAGCGCTCCTGATCTTCCGCCTGGAGCCCCCAGCCCGTGATGAAGGCTACGGGCACGTTCCGGTCCCGGGCACGGATGCGCTGTGCGACCTCCCAGCCGGTCATGCCGACCATGCCGATGTTGGTGAGGACAAGATCGAAGCCGCCGCGCACGAAGACCCGCACGGCCTCGGCGCCGCTGGAGACCGGCAGGACGTGGTGGCCCGCTTCCCGTAGCATCTCGCCCAGGATGGTGAGCACCTGCGCGTCGTTGTCCACCACGAGAATGCGACCACGACGGCTGCCACCGCCCTCGCCGTCGGCGGAGCGCTCCGAGCCGTGCGGTCTCCCGATGGGCATGGAGATGGTGAAGGTGGTCCCCCGCCCCAGCTGGCTGTCCACGCGCATCTCGCCGCCGTGGCGTTTCACGATCGAGTAGGACACCGAGAGCCCCAGCCCCGTCCCGGCGTCGCCCTTTGTGGTGAAGAAGGGGTCGAAGACTCGCTTTCGCACGGCCTCGGGCATGCCCGTGCCGGTGTCGCTGACGGTCAGAACCACCGACTCTCCCCCCTCGACCCGCGTCTGCAGGCTCAGCGTGCCACCTTTGGGCATGGCGTCGATGGCGTTCAGGATTATGTTGGTCACGACCTCGTTCAGCTCGGAGGGCCGCCCCATCACGGCCGGGACCGCGGGCAGGTCCAGCTCGAGCCGGAGGGGCAGGCCGCTCTTGGCCGAGCGCTCCTCCCAGCGCGGCTGCGTGATGGCCACGGCGTCGTGGATCACCTGGTTCAGGTCCAGCGAGACGAAGGGCTCGTCCGGGCGCAGCCGCGCGAACTTCTGGATGCGCCGGACCGTCTCGGCCCCGCCCGTCGCCGCGGCCTCGATCACGTCGAGCCCCCGGCGGACCACGTCCAGGTTGGCGGGGTTCTTTCCCATGAGCTGGGCGTAACCCATGATGGCCTGGAGCAGGTTGTTGAAGTCATGGGCGATGCCGCCGGCCATCTGGCCGAGTGCCGTGAGCTTCTCCGACTGCAGGAGCTGCGCCTCCAGCTCCCGCTGTGCGGTCGCGTCGTGCACGATGGCGAGCATGCCCTCGAGCTGGCCCTCGCGGCCGGTGAGCGCCGAGAGCGTCACCGCCAGCGTCAGCGCGCTGCCGTCCGCGCGCTTGGCCGCCACCTCGAACGCCTTGACGGGGTTCTCGGGGGAGAGCGTGGCGCGCGCAGTCCGGTACCGGTCCTGGGGGAGCAGCGCCGTCAGCGGCCGGCCCACTGCCTGGCGGGCCGGCAGACCGAAGATGCGCTCGGCGGCGGGGTTCCAGCCGACGACGCGCTCCTCCCGGTCCACGGAGATGATCCCGTCCCCGGCCGAGTGGATGAGTTGCTCCAGCGACCGCTTGGTCTCGGTCACCTCGCCGTACAGGCGCGAGTTTCGGATGGCGACTGCCAGGTACTCCGAGAGCATCTCGAGAAGCTCACGCTCGCGCGGGTCGATGGGGCGTCCGCCCGGGCGGTTGGCCGCCGCCAGAAAACCGAGCGTGGCGCCGTCGTCGCGGATCTGGCAGCTGACCCCTGAGTTGTCTTGCAGCTCGCCGGCCGGGCTCGGTCCGAGATGAATGGTCACCTCGTCGTAGCCCAGGGCGTCGCGGAGCTGCCCGGTGATGGTCGAGGTGAGCTGGGTGAGATCGAGCTGCCCCAGGATGCCCCGCGAGATCTCGCGCAGGATGGACAGCTGCGTCACCCGGAGAGACTGCTCGGCCTGCTCCCGCCGCGCCTCCTCCTCGAGGGTGCGGGTCTTGGACGACAGGGCGCGCATCTCTTCCACGAGCGTGGTCAGCTGGCTGCGCGTTCCCAGCTCCGTCTGCCGCCGCGCGAGGGCCCGGCGAACCGTGTCCTCGAGGTCCTGCCGGCTGAACGGCTTGATCAGGTACTCGAAGGCTCCATGCGTCAGGGCGTTCTTGACGGTCTCGAGCGAGGCGTAGGCCGTGATCATCACGACCTCGATGCTCGGGTCCATGGCCTTGATCCGCCGGAGCAGCTCGATGCCATCCATCTGCGGCATCTTGATGTCCATGAAGATCAGATCGGGGTGGAAGGTCTTGAGCGTTTGCAGCGCCGCTTCCCCGCTCTCCGCCGTCGCGATGTCGTGCCGCGGCTTGAGGATCATGCGGAGGGACTCCCGCGGGCCCATCTCGTCGTCCACCACGAGGATCCGCGCCCGGTCCGTCATGACGGCGCTCCCGGGAGCTCGGCCGTGAAGCTCACCTCGCTCCGCCCCTGCTTCGCCTGGAGGCGGCCGCCCTGGGCCTCCACGATGCGCTGGCTGACGCACGGGCCCACGTCGATGAGGTTCTGCTGGACCACCTGGATGGGGTCGAAGATACGGCCGAGCTCGTCGGGCCGCACATCAGCGGTGCGAGAGGCGACGGTGAGACGCACGCGATCCTCCTTGTCCAGATGGGAGAGCGAGACGGAAACCTTCGCCTCCTGCCCGGGCGTCTTGCGCAGCAGGTACCAGACCAGGTATGCGAGCGCCTTCTTGAGCATGTCGCGATCGCCCCGCGTGACGAACGAGCGGCCCTCGCAGGAGAACGTCGCCGAGACGTGCTTCTGGGTGGACTCGTCGAAGAACGCGAGCAGGCACGCCTCGGCGCTCGCGGCGGGCGCCGGCTGGGCCCCCAGCTCGGCGAGGAACTCCTCGGCGACCACCCGCACGTCCACCGGCTCCAGCTTGTACTCCCCCTCATTGACCAGTCCCGCGAGCTTCTCGAACATCTCCACTAGCCGGCGTACGTCTCGGCCCACCACCCCGGCGAACTGGTGGCGGAACCCCGGGTCGTCGTACCGCTCCTCCAGGAGCTCCATGAAGGTGCGGATGGAGACCAGCGGATTCTTGATCTCGTCGGCGATGCGGGCCACGATGCGCGTCAGCAGCTGGAGCTGTTCAGCCTCGCGTCGCTCGCGGGCCGCCTGCCGGTGGGCGGTGAGGTCCTCGAACACGAGAACCGCCCCGATCGGGGTGGCACCGTCGCCCATCACGCGATAGGTCGAAACCTCCAGCGGGAGGCTCCGCAGCGCGAGCTGGATCTCCTCGCGCGTCGCCGTGCGCCCGCGGGTGAGCGTCTCGAACAGCAGATCGCCCAGCGGCGTGGGGAGCTGGCGCAGGTCGCGGTGGAGGACGTCCCGGGCCGACACGCCGAGGATCTCCTCCGCCCGCCGGTTCATGATGACGACGCGTTCGTCCGGGCCGATGGTGATCACGCCGTGCGCCATGTGGGCGAGGATGCGCTCGTTGAGCTGCTTCTCGTACTGAAGCAGGTGATGGATGCGGATGTCGCTGATCGCCGTGCCCAGGCGGGTGGCCAGATCGAAGAGGATCTCGGCCTCGCGCCGGCTGTAGGCCCCCCCGGTGATCCGCTGCCCGAGCGTCAGGATGGCCACGAGCTCGCCGTGGGAGATCAGGGGAATGGCCACGACGGCCTGCAGCAGCGCCAGCTCCCGGGCCACGTCGCGCGCTCCGGGATCGGCCGCGCGCGCCTGCGCCTCCTCGATGTGGATCAGCCGGCCCTCGGCCGCAAGCCACCGGGGCAGACCCGCGTCGGGGCGCAGGCTCACCGACTCCACCACGTGGGGCGCCAGCCCCCGGAAGGCACCGATCCGGTACTGCTGGCCAGCCGGGTCGGTGACCAGGATGGCGCTCCGGCTCGGGCGAGCCAGCTCGGCCACCGCGTCGAGGAACAGGTCCAGCACCCGGCCCAGATCGAAGCCCGCCGAGAGCGCCTTGGCGAATTCCCTGACCATGCGGCCGAGCGTGTCCAGCGGCACATCGAGGGCGGGCGACTGGGCGGCGACGCCGGGGGCGTCGACCGGCTTGCGGAGGGTACGCAGGGCGGAGACCTCCTGCGTGAGGCGCAGCTTGTCGTCCACCTGCCGGAGCACGCCCTGCAGATGTCGCGAGGTGAAGGGCTGGAGCAGCACGAAATCGGCGTCCTCCGCCACGGCCTCGTCTTCGTGGCTGGCGGCGTCCGCCGGGAGGATGCACACGACGACCGCCGCCGCGCACAACTGCCGCGCCCGCTCGAGGAAGCCGCGCAGGTCCCGCATGGGGACGGCGGCTTCCCTGACGATCAGCTCCACCTCGGTGAAGCGGAGCTGCCTGAAGGCCTCCTCGTCCGAACACGCGGTGAAGACCGAGCAGCCGTCCAGGCTTCGGACGAGGCGGTCCCGGAGCGCGCCGTCGGCCGCCACGACGAGGGCGGTCCTCATGCACTCACCCGGACCACGCGGTCGCTGATGGCGGGGAACTCCACGGTGAAGGTGCTTCCCGGCCGCTCGGTGTTGTTGCGGGCCCGCAGCGTGGCCCGATGGGCGTCGGCGATCCCGCGGCAGATCGCCAGGCCGAGGCCGGAGCCACGCGCCTTGGTGGTGACGAAGGGGTTGAAGATCCGAGGCAGGAGGTCGTCCGGGATGCCCGGCCCGGTGTCCGACACCTCAACGATGAGGGTATTTCCCCTCGCCTCTGTCAGGTCTGCCACCCTCACCGTGAGCTCGCCACCGCCGTTCATGGATTCCATGGCATTTAAGCACAAGTTATGGAAAAGCTGTTGCAATTCAGACGCGTTCCCCAGTACCGGCCGCGGGGTCCCATCGGCCACGTGACGCAGGCGGATCTGCCTGGCCTGGATCTGGGGCTCCAGCAGTTCCAGGGTGGCCCGCATCGGGACCGAGACGTCCACCGGTTCCATCGGCTGGGCGGCGGACGAGGCGAGCGTCCGGAAGCGGCCCAAGAGGTCATCGATACGGTTGATTTCCCGCTCCATGATGCCCATGAAGCGTTCGCGGAACTCTGGCTCCTGGTGGCGCGCCGGCAGGAGCTGGATGAAGGCCTTGAGCGAGACGAGGGGGTTACGAACCTCGTGGACCATGCCCGAGGCGATGGCCTCCAGCGAGGCCAACCGCTCCGCCCGCCGCTTTTCCTGCTCGAGCTCCTTCAGCCGCGACAAGTCACTGAACACGGCCGCGGCCCCCAGCGTCACGCCCTGGGGCCCCACCAGCGGGGAAGTGGAGCACATGATCGGCAGGAGCTGGCCCGCCGCATCCGGCAGGGCGATCTCCATTTGCGACCGGGACTGGCCGTCGCCGGCCGTGGCGGCGAGGAGATGCGCCAGGGGCGCCGGGAGGTGATCCACGGGTTGACCGCGCAGCGCGCCGCCCGCAGCGGTGGTCAGCAGCTCCGCCGCCCGATTGAACAGCGTGACCCGCCCCTTCGGGCCGACGGCGATCACACCGCTCTCGATCGTCCCGAGGATCTTCGCGATGTCCTCGTTCACCTGGACCACCTGCTGGTGGGTCTGGGCGTTGCGGACGGCAACAGCCGACTGGTTCGCGAGCGTTGTCAGCAGATCCGCGTCGTCGCTGAAGTACGGATCGCCGGAGCGCTTGGGCCCCACCGCGAGCAGGCCGATCAGGCGGTCTTCCTCCAGCAGAGGCACGATCACTTCGGCGCCCAGCCGTGACAGCTCGGCCCGCACGGCCGGGGCATCCCATGCGCCGCCTTCCTGCCCCAGTTCGTCCCGGAACACGAGCTTCCGGTCGCGGCTCAGGGCACCGGGCAGCGGAGAGGCTACGGGCAGCGTGGCCGGGCCCGGGGCGCCGCCAGAGCCGAACGCCCGCTCGAACAACCCCTCCTCCTCGTCGAGCAGGTAGATGGCAAGACCCTCGGGGCGCAGGGTCCGGCCCACGATGCCGCTGACGTGCCCGAGCAGCGTGGGCAGATCGATGGTCCCCGTCAGCGCGCGGCTTGCCTGCCGCACCGTCCGCTGGTAATCGTACGGTTCGCGGTAGAGGTACCGATCGAACACCCGCCGGATCTGCCCCTTGATGGGGTGGAAGAGAACCGCCACGACGAGGGCGATCAGGATCTCCCGCAACGGCACCTGGGGCTCGTCGTGGAGGAGGAGGTTTGAGCCCACCAGCAGCGCCCCGAGGATGAGTCCCGCGGCGATGAAGGCCGCCAGGTACACCGCTCCGCGCTTGATCACGACGCGGATGTCCATCAACCGGTGCCGGATGATCGCGTGGGCGATCATCGCAATCATCAGAAGGGAGAAGAAGGGCCCGAACCGCCCGAGAGCGGACACCTGGAGCACCAAAGGGAGTAAGAGGCTGGTGGCAGTTCCAAGCGTGATTGGTATGAAGAGAGCGAAGAACAGGTGCCCGGTCTGAACCCTCAATAGGCCTGAGGATGCGCGATATTTACTCAGCAGCTGTCGGAGGGCGAACGCAAAGCACGTCAGCACATAGATGGCGAAGACGGGGTAGAAATGCCCATAAGTAACGCGTAGGCCGCTCGGTAGCTGTGTCGCCGAGACAACCAATAGTGGGGACAGCGAGGCAAGACTGAACGCTACCGCAACCGGAGCAAACACGCGCATCGGCAGACTGCGCATCGGGCCGGATGTGGCAGGGAAGCTCTCTGCCAGTGCAAGGATCCCCAGGGCCATTAAGCTGCCGGCTGCAAGGGCGACGCGGACGAATTGCACGGCGGGCGGGATCGAGTAATGGGAAAGCGCCACTGCTACGGTCCAGAGGGCGTCGGTCGAAGCCATAAGAGCAAACGCGCGGTTAGGTTGGGAGTTTGGGTTTCTTCGAAATATATATAGCCCGATGGCTAGGTTCAGCCAAGCAACCACAAACAGCGGGATGGCATTCAGACTAAGCTGCATGTTATTCGTCGTTGTGCCGCTGCTCGCAGTGGCGGCTGGCCCCCAGACCTGTCAAGACATCTAACTAAGGAGCGCCTGCTCCTCGATCACATTTGGCGTAGCGGTCGACACCGGGAACTCAACCACAATGGTAGTCCCAGTACCGCTTCGGTTTGATTCTGCTCGCAAGGTACCGCGATGCGCAT
The DNA here is from genome assembly GCA_016188005.1 of Candidatus Rokuibacteriota bacterium. Lineage (NCBI taxonomy): Bacteria > Candidatus Rokuibacteriota > Candidatus Rokuibacteriota bacterium. The sequence goes on from JACPIQ010000107.1 coordinate 12,669, forward strand.
CCGTGATCCCGCGACATATTGCGAGACCGAGCCCCGAACCCCGCGGTTTCGTAGTAAAGAACGGATCAAAGATGTGTGTTCTGATCGCTTCTGGGATACCAGGTCCCGTGTCCGATACCTCCGCCACGAGCCAGTTGCCAGACGGCGTGATCCTGTGCCCAACGCGCACCGTCAACGCGCCCCCCGACCCCATCGCCTCAATGGCATTGATGAACAAGTTGAGGAATAGTTGTTTCACCTGTGCGGCATCGATTGCCACATGGGGCACCGGATCTTCGAGTTCACGATGAACAGTGATTCGAGCCTGCTCCAATTGTCCTCGAAGTAAGACCAACGTATCGATAATCGACTCGCGAATGTCGATCGGGCCCCCCGCCTGAGGAGACGGCACAGCGAGCCCTCTTAGGCGTGCCACGAGATCGTCGATGCGGTCGATCTCGTTGATCACGACTTTTGAGAAGTCCTCCCGAAACTCTGCGTCGGTAAAACGTTCGGGGAGCAGTTCAGCAAACGTCCTGATGGCAACGAGAGGGTTCTTGATCTCATGGGCGATGCCAGATACGAGCGTTCCGAAGGCCGCCAAGCGCTCAGCGCGGCGCTTTTCACTTTCCAGCGCCTTAATGTTCGAGAGATCGCTGAAGACGATGAGTGCGCCGTGAATCGCGCCGTGTTCATCCCGCAGCGCAGAGGTTGAACTCACGATCGGCAAGAGCCGGTTCGAGTCGCCTCGGAGCGTTGTTTCCACCTGTAGACGTGGCTGCCCGTCCCTAAGCGTGGCCTTCAGCTGAGATGCGATTGGATCTGGCAAAGCGTCGATCGTGAGAGACGTTAGAGTGGAACGCGAGAGCTCAGTCAGATGCTCAGCAGTCGTGTTGGCGACCGCGACCTGGCCGCTGGCGTCAACGGTAATGACCCCGCTATCCATCGTGCGGAGGATGTTCTCGATGTATTGGTTGGCCAAGACCACCTGACCGTAGAGTTTCGCGTTGTTCACCGCGATCGCGGCCTGGCCTGCAAGGGTGGCAAGCAACTCGATGTCATCGGTGAAGTAGGCGTCTCCCGAGAGCTTTGGACCCGCGAGAAGGAAACCGATTAGATGACTTTCTGAAAGGATGGGCACGACGACTTCCGCGCCCAAGGAGGATAGCTGGTGACCGGCAGATTCCGCATCGCTCCCACGCGAAGTTTGGCTGATCCCGTCCTTGAGTATTGGGCGACGGGATGTAACCAGAAATGTAGGGAGTGGGTCCGTGGCCGGCAACTGTGTGTTGCTCAGAGACTCATCGAGACCGACGAGGGTCTTCTTCACCGCTAGACGGAAGGTGTTACTGCTGGCTTCACGGGTAAAGACTGCGACGAAGTCCGGATGGAACGTTCGGCTGGTGATGTCGCAAAGGTATTGAAGTAGCGCCCGAAGATCGAGGGTGGCGCTGATAGTTCGGCTAGCGTCTCGGATTGTGTGCTGATAGTTATACGTCTCCCGGTAGACGTAGCGGTCTAACCAAGTTTGAAGCTGACCCTTCAGAGGCTGAAATGCCAGAGCTATTGCTAGCGCCACTGCGACTTGAAGGGGAAGGGTTCCGTTTTGTGGGCGCTGTCCGAGTGCTTGACTTATCACGGCGATTACCACAGCGAAGACCGCGCCAGCTATGGCTGCTGCAATCAGGTAGACAGAGCCTCGTCGGATGACGAGACGAACGTTCATGAGGCGATGTCGAATGATTGCGTGCGCGATCATTGCAATCATCACGCACGAGAACAGGGGCCCGTACTGGCCGAACTGTGACCGTCCCGTGGTTAGCGGGATGATGAGGTTGGTGACGGTAGCGAAGAGACCAGGTACGAGCAGTGCGACGAAGAGATAGTCTAGTTGCTGTCGTGCAGCTCCCCGCGTTGAGCGACTCTTTCGAAGTATCGTCGCCAAGCTGTAGATGACGCAGGCGAGGACATGAGCCGCGAACAACGGGTAAAGGGGGCCGTAAGTAACGCTGAGACCATCTGGGGTTCTTGTTACCCCGGCGACAACCCAAGGTGAGAGCGAGAGGATTGCCATTGCACTCGCGGAGGCTGCGAAGATCGAGATATCGCGTGAGTGGGGGAAAGTGGCCTGGAAAGGGAAGACGTGAAAGAAAAGAAGCATGGCGAAAACACTGGACCCGGCCATGAGGAAGGCGAGACGGGCCCAGAACAAGCCCACGTGCGTTCCCGCGAGATGGTGGCCGAGGGCGGTGCTCGCGGTCCAACCTGCTACCGCGAGCGCGAAAAGGGCAAAAGATCGATTCACCCAATGGCTGTGTTTGCGAGAGAGGACTAAGACTGCCAAGGCTAGGTTCAGTCCGGTGACGATGATGGATATCGGGAAGGACTGCGCCACTGTTATGACCTCTAGCTGTGGCTAAGAATCCGGCCGCTCAAGTATCAGTACCGAATGGGTCCCGCCGACTGAGTGAGCATTCGCCATTGCGCGGTTTACCCGAGAGACGCGAGACCGATTGGGGACGTAGTCAAGGTCACACTGAGGGTCTGGAGTCGCGTAGTTGATCGTAGGTGGAATAATTCCCTCGGAAACCGTCAGGGCGGTCGCGATTGCCTGAAGAATTCCGCTCGCGGCGATGGGCTGGCCGATCATGGACTTAATGGAACTGACGGGAATGGAGTAGACCTGGGGACCAAACGCGGCCTTGAATGCATTCGTTTCGGAGACATCGTAGTCCGGCATTGAGTTGCCGTGTGCGTTGATGTAGTCCACATCGGCCGGACCTGCCCCGGCACTGGCTAACGCCTTCTTTATCGCCCTTGCAAGAGTGGCCCCTGCGTAGTCGACCTTCCGAACATGAGCGGCCTCACTCGTCATCCCGTAGCCGGTGATCTCTGCGTAGATGGGCGCACCACGGTCCAGGGCAGACTCTAGGCTCTCAAGCACCACTGCGCCAGCGCCCTCTGCGAGTACCAAGCCATCCCGATTAAGATCGTAGGGTCGAGAGGCCTTCAGGGCATCATGCCGGGCCTTCGAGAGTACGCCAACCGCACAAAACGTAGCGAACGCCAGAGAGTTTAGGGGTGCCTCTGTGCTTCCAGCGATGATTACATTGCTCGTTCCATCGGCTATTCGGTCACATCCCCACTTTATGACATCCAACCCCGTGGCACAGCCTGACGCAAGGGTCATGGCTGGGCCCCGGATCCCTAAGTCGATCGACACGTGGCTTACGGGCGCGTGCGTTGAGTACTTGATGCACGTGAACGGATCGAGCCCCGCATAACCTTCCCTCTGGACGATTCCACATGATTCCTCGACCTTCTCAAATCCGTTGAGGCACGTTCCAAAGCAGGCGCCGATCTTTTCGCTGTTCACCGGTGTGATGTCCAGCTTGGCGTCCTGGACCGCCATCCGAGCCGCGGCTACCGCGAACTGCGTGAACCGCCACAGCTCGCGCGCGCGCTTCTGGGTCATGAAGTCTTCCGGCCTGAAATCCCGCACTTCGGCCGCGACCTTGCAGGGGTACGGAGTGGTGTCGAACGACGTGATCCAGTCGACGGCGGACTTGCCGGCGATCAGGTTCTCCCAGAAGGCGTCCTTGCCGATGCCGTTGGGGGCGACGACGCCTAAGCCGGTGATGACGACGCGACGCTTGCTCCTCATCGGATGGGTGCCCCCTGAGGGCCTGGAAGGTAGATAGACGTACCTTATTACCATAAGCAAGAACAACTTGGGGGCCAAAGTTTCCAGCGACGTAAGTATCGGGTAGAATGGCACTCGCCATGCAACGGAGGTTAACGAGGCGTCGGCTCCTGGCTCTCCCTGTGGGCCTCCTGCTGGTTCCTGACCCCGTCGCGGGGGCCGCCAAGACACGGACAGACTTTACATTTCGCGTAGATGTAGGCGTCCTGTTCGACCTGCTGACCTTTTCCGTCTCCGGCGGGCTGGTGGAGGAGATCGACTGGCGGGCGGGCCGTTACCGCGTCGCGTTCGCAGGCGAGGGGGCCGGGGTGACCAACCGGACGGAGGCCGCCGGCGTCATCAAGCGCGGGCGCTTCATGCCCACGGAGATGAAGAGCGCTGGCACCGTGAGGGGGCGCCAGAACCGGCTCGAGGTGGCGTACGACTACGAGCGGGGGCGGGTCGAGTACCACTCGGTGAGCCACACTTTGCTGCTGGGCCGGCGTCGCGAGGTGCACGACGTGCTGCGGCTGCCGGCCGACCAGCCACTGGACGACGTGGTCTCGGCAACGCTCAACTTCGCGGCCAACCGGCTGGAGGTGGGCCCGGATGGTTTCTGCCGGACGGCGGTGGTCCGGCGGGCGCGGGCCGAGAACGAGGGCCCGGATGAGGTCTCCGCGCACGCCTATCGCGCGGAGATCGTGCCGCTGCGATTCCGGGTCACGGCGGATCCCGCCTCGGGACAGCTCACCGCCCTGGTGGACCTGACGGGGTTCTCCTCCTGGGCGCGTTCCAACCGGCCCGCCCGCCTCACCTTCGACGCTCGCCGCCACTTGGAGTCGGTCGAGTCCTCGCTGATCCTCGGCAGTACGGTCAAGGTTCGCCTCGAAGCGGGCACGTGATCGGCTGCTAATGGGCTACGACTTGGTGGCGCTCGGCGAGGTGCTGCTGCGCCTCGCGGCGCCGCCCCCCCACCGCCTCGAGAGGGCGACCTCTCTGAACGTCCAGATCGGCGGGGCCGAGGCCAACGTGGCAGCGGCCTGTGCCCGGCTCGGGCTCCGGACCGCCCTCATCTCGGCACTGCCGGCGGACCACGCCTGGGGCGACCGGACGGTGCGGGAGCTGTCGAGCCATGGGGTCGACTGCGCGGGGGTGGTCCGCCGCCCCGGCTGCCGCATGGGCCTCTACTTTCTCGAGTACGGCGCCGCGCCCCGTCCGGTCCGGATCCTCTACGACCGGCGCCACTCGGCGGCGAGCCGGATGACCGCCGACGAGGTGGACTGGGGGCGTCTCGACGGCGCCCGGCTGCTGCATCTCTCCGGGGTCACGGCGGCGCTGGGGGATAGCCTCCGCGCGGTGCTGCGCCGCGCGGCGCGGGAGGCGGCCGCCCGGAACGTGCCGATCTCGTTCGACGTCAACTACCGCTCACGCCTCTGGAGCCCGATGGAGGCGCGCGACTTCTCCGAGGAGATGCTGCCCGCCCTGCGCTATCTCTTCGTGGGGGCGGACGACGCCGAGACGGTGTTCGGGCTCCGCGGGGCGCCCGAGGCGGTGCTGAGCGGGCTCCGGGCGCGGGCGCCCCGGGCGACCATCGCGCTGACGCTCGGAGAGGCCGGCTCCGCCGTCCTGGCCGGCGACGGGGTGCTGCGACCGTCGAAGCTCCACGCGGTCGCGGTCGTGGATCGCGTGGGCGCCGGGGACGCGTACGCTGCGGGCTTCCTGTGGGCCACGCTCACTGGAGGCGCGCCGCAGAGGGCGGTGGACGCGGCGACGGCCCTGGCCGCGCTCAAGTGCACGATCTGGGGCGATATCCCGCTCGTGACGCGCCCCGAGGTGGAGGAGCTGCTGGCTTCGGACAGCACCGAGATCCGCCGCTAGGCGCCAGGCGCATGGGCACGGTGATCGTCTACAACCCCGGGGCAGGACGCAGCCGGGCCCGCGGCGCGGTGGTGCAGCGCATGGTGGACGCGCTTGGCGCCCGCGGACTCTCGGCGGCGGCCCGCGCGACGAGCGGGGCCGGGGACGCCACCCGTCTGGCGCGGGAAGCGGCCCTCGATGGCGCGGAGGTGGTCATCGCCTGCGGGGGAGATGGCACCATCAACGAGGTGTTACAGGGGGTCGTCGGATCGACCGCCTGCCTCGGCGTCTGGCCCCGGGGCACGGCCAACGTGCTGGCGTGGGAGATGGGACTGCCGCGGCGCCTCGAGGCGATCGCCGACGTGGTGGCGGCCGGACACACGCGCCGGGTCTCCATCGGGCGCGCGGGCGATCGCTACTTCATCTTGATGGCCGGGATCGGCCTGGATGCTGCCGTCGTGCGCCGGGTGAACCCGACGCTCAAGCGGTTCCTCGGGCAAGGCGCCTACTGGCTCGCCGCACTCCGGCAGCTCGCCGCCTGGCCGCCGCTGCGCTTCTGCGTGGAAGCCGACGGCAGGGTCGAGCACGCGACCCTGGCGGTGCTGGCCAATGCCGCCCGGTACGGCGGGGGGCTCCGCTTCGCTCCCCGGGCGCGCATGGACGACGATCTGTTCGACATCTGCCTCCTGGACTCGACCGACCGGCTCCGGCTGATCCGCTACGTCCTCGGGGCGTTCAGCGGGGCCCACCTCGGGCTGCCCGGGGTCACGTATCTGCAGGCGCGGCGGGTGCGAGCCCACGGGGCGGGAGCGCCGTGGGTCCAGGTGGACGGCGAGCCCGCCGGCCGGCTCCCCATGGAGTTCGAGTGCGTTCCCGCGGCCGTCTCGGTGCTCGCGCCCCGGTGATATAGTTCGCGCCAGAGGAGGGTGCAGCATGAGCGAGCGCTACGTCTACATGAACGGTCGCCTGGTGCCGTACGCCGAGGCCACGATCCATGTGCAGTCCAACGCCGTCAAGTACGGCACGAGCGTCTTCGAGGGGGTGCGCGCCTACTGGAGCGAGCCCCGGCAGGAGCTCTTCGTCTTCCGGCTCGACGAGCACTGCCGGCGGCTCCTCGACTCGCTCAAGCTCATGCGGATGGAGCACGCGCTCACGCTGGAGGAGCTGCGGCACTCCGTCCTCGAGACGCTGCGCAAGAACGAGTACCGGGAGGACGTCCACGTCCGCCAGACGGCCTACCTGGCGGCCGACGGAAACGTGGAGGCCACGGGCCCCACGGGGCTCGCGGTCGACGCGCGCCCGCGGAAGCTGGCGGGCAAGGCGGCGCTCGACATCTGCGTGAGCTCCTGGGTGCGCATCCCCGACGGGGCCATGCCCCCGCGCATCAAGTGCTCGGCCAACTACCAGAACGGACGCCTGGCCTTCCTCGAGGCCAAGGCCGGGGGCTACGACTACACCGTGCTCCTCAACTTGCGCGGGAAGGTCTCCGAGGCCCCGGGCGCGGCGTTCTTCGTGGTGCGCGGGGGGGTGCCCGCGACCCCGCCCCTCACCGCTGATGTGCTGGAGTCCATCACGCGGGCGACCCTCGTGCAGCTCTTCCGCGAGCAGCACGGCCTCAGCGTGGCCGAGCGCGACATCGACCGCACGGAGCTCTGTGTGGCCGACGAGGCCTTCTTCTGCGGCAGCGGCTGGGAGGTGACGCCCGTGGGCTCCGTGGACCGGCTGCCGCTCGGCCGGCCCGCGCCGGGGCCCCTGACGCGCGCGATCGCGGCCACCTACTTCCGGGCAGTGCGCGGGGAGCTGCCCGAGTACGGCGGCTGGCTCACGCCCGTGTACGGGCGGATCTGAGCGAAGGGCACGCCGGCGTGACCACCGGGGAGGCCGCGCGCGGGGTCGAGCGGATCCTCGAAGGCCTCAACGAGGGGCAGCGGCGGGCCGTCACCCACGCAGCGGGGCCGCTGCTCATCATCGCCGGCGCGGGTACGGGGAAGACCACGGTCATCACCCGCCGCATCGCCCACCTCATCGCCACCCGCCGGGCCCGCCCCTCGGAGATCCTGGCGCTCACCTTCACGGACAAGGCTGCGGCCGAGATGGAGGAGCGGGTGGACGCGCTCGTCCCCTATGGCTACGCCGACGTGCAGATCTCGACCTTCCACGCCTTCGGCGACCGGCTCATCAAGGAGAACGCGCTGGAGCTGGGGCTCACTCCCGACTTCCGGGTGCTCACGCGGGCCGAGCAGATCATCTTCCTGCGCGATCACCTCTTCGAGTTCCCCCTCCAGCACTACCGGCCGCTGGGCGACCCCACGCGGCACCTCCAGGCGATCACGAGCCTGATCAGCCGGCTGAAGGACGAGGACGTGAGCCCGGAGGAGTACCTGGCCCACGCCGAGGCCCTGCTGGCCGCCGCGCAGGACGACGAGAGCCGGCTCGAGGCCGAGGAGCACCTGGAGCTGGCGCGCGTCTACGCGCAGTACCAGATCCTGATGGCGCGCCTCGGCCAGGTGGACTTTGGCGACCAGATCGTGGAGGCGCTGCGACTCTTCCGCACGCGCCCGCACGTCCTCCGCCGCTACCAGGGGCGCTTCCGCCACATCCTGGTGGACGAGTTCCAGGACACGAACTACGCGCAGAATCAGGTCGTGGAGCTCCTCGCCGCCGCCCACAAGAACCTCACCGTGGTGGCTGACGACGATCAGTGTCTGCCCGCTGGAACGCCGGTGGAGACCCCCGTGGGCCCACGCCCCATTGAGACGCTCCAGGCCGGGGATCCGGTCCTCACCGCCGTCGGGAAGGGGTTCCTCGGGACGGCGCAGGTATCGCGCGTGCTCCGGCGCGAGCGCCGCGCCCGTTTCCTCACCGTGGAGACCGAGGGCGGACACCGCGTGACGGTGACCGACAACCACAAGATGTTCTGCTACGTGCCGCGTGTGGCGAAGTCGAAGACCTTCACCTACGTGTACTTGATGGAGCGGCGCGATCTCGGGTGGCGCATCGGCGTGACCAACGATCTCTCGGTCAGGCTGTGCCTCGAGCGCTCGGCCGACCGGATCGTCGGCCTGCGCGCATGCGCCACGGACGCCGAGGCCCGGTACCTGGAGGCCCTGTGGTCGCTCCAGTACGGCATCCCGACGCTGCCGTTCAAGCCGCGGAAGGGGATGGTGGTGGTCGGAGAGTACCTCGATCGCCTCTTCCACGAGGTCGACACGCGAAAGAACGCCGACCGGCTGGCCTGCGATCTAGGTGTCGATCTGAACGCCCACCATTTCACCCTCGGCGCGGTGCATCGCGGTGGGCAGTCGAGGGTCAAGATCATAATGACGATGTGCTATCGCCGGTACAGCCCGAAGGGGCGGGGGCGGCTCCTCAAGGCCGCCCAGATCCTCCATGGGGTGGCGCTGGAGACCTCCGCTCCAGTCATCGTGGAGCGCCTGCGGGCCGCCGGGGTCCCGCTGCGGAAGGCGAGACGCGGCTGGCTGGTGCGCACCACCAGCGCCTCGATCCGCGAGATCGGGCTCAAGGCCGAGTTCCTCCGCGAGCTGACGGAGGGCGTGCTGGAGGTGCGTTTCGATGCCGGGACGGCGAACATCCAGCACCGCTCGGCGCTGGTGATGCCGGCCGGCAACGTGCTGCCCGGCCATGCGCTGCCGGTGGTCCGCAGGAACCGCGTTGTCTACGATCGCGTCGTAAGGGTCTCGGAGGAGTGGAGAACGGAGCCCGTGTTCGACCTCGAGGTGGAGCGGACTCACAACTTCATAGCCAGCGGGATCGTGGTGCACAATTCGATCTATAAGTGGCGTGGGGCCGCGCTGTCCAACGTCATGGAGTTCAAGGAGCAGTATCCCGACGCGCGGGACATCGTGCTCACGGACAACTACCGCTGCCCGCAGGAGGTGCTGGACGCGGCCTACCGGCTCATCCAGCACAACAATCCCGATCGCCTGGAAGTGAAGTACGGCATCGCGAAGAAGCTACGGCGCGCGCTCCAGGCCGACGCCGCGGAGGGGAAGGGCCCGGCGCACCTCGCCTACGACACGATCTCCTCGCAGGCCGACGCCGTCGTGGACCTCATCACACGGGAGCGCGCGGCCGGGCGTCCGTACAAGGACTGCGCCATCCTGGTGCGGGCGAACAACGATGCCGAGCCCTTCCTGCGCGCGCTCAACATGCGCGGCATCCCCTGGACGTTCTCCGGCAATGCCGGGCTCTACGGCCGCCCGGAGATCCGGCTCCTGATTGCCTTTCTCCGGGCCGTCGCCCATCCCGACGACTCGGTGAGCCTCCATTACCTCGCCTCCTCCGCCATCTACCAGGTGCCGATCGTGGATCTGACGAAGTGCAGCACCTACGCCGATCGGAAACATCGCTGGCTCTTCGAGGTGCTGCGCGAGGTCCCCGTGGAGGTGCAGGTGAGCGAGGAGGGCGCGGCGGTCATCCGGCGCTTGATGGCCGATCTCGGGCGGTACATGGAGCTGGCGCGGGAGAGCCCGACGGGAGAGCTCCTCTACCAGTTCCTCCTGGACTCCGGCGAGATGACCCGGTACGCGAAGGCGCCGGCCGAGCTGGAGCAGGAGGTGCAGAACGTGAGCAAGTTCTTCAACCGGGTCCGGGACGCCTCGCGCGTGCTCAAGTACGACAACGTGCGCGAGTTCGTCAACCACCTGGACGCGCTCATCGACGCGGGCGACGACCCGGCGGTGGCCGAGGCCGACACGGACACGCCCGCGGTCCACGTGCTGACCGTCCACAAGGCCAAGGGGCTCGAGTGGCCCGTGGTCTTCCTCGTCAACTGCGTCCAGAACAAGTTCCCCTCCACCCGGCGGAGCGAGCCCATCGAGATGCCGGCGCCCCTCATCAGGGACACCCTGCCCCAGGGGGACTTTCACCTCCAGGAGGAGCGGCGGCTCTTCTACGTCGGGATGACCCGCGCCAAGGAAGCCCTCTACCTCACCAGCGCCGAGGACATGGGGGGGCGCCGGAAGTGGAAGGTGAGCCAGTTCGTGCTGGAGGCGCTGGATCTCCCCAAGGACGCCACGCGGCCGTTCAAGGCCCGTGCCATGGAGGAGCTGGGGCGGCATGCGCCGCCCCCCGCGCCCCTGTCGCCGGGCCTGGCGCCGATCCCGGCGGACCAGGCGCTGGTGGTGAGCCACAAGCAGGTGGACGACTACCAGACCTGCCCGCTCAAGTACCACTTCATCCACGTGCTGCGGATCCCGCTGCGCCAGCACCACGCGATCGTCTACGGCAGCGCGCTCCACACGGCCGTGGAGTTCTACCTCCGCCGGCGGGCGGCGGGCAACTTCACCTCGCTGGCGGACTTCCTCCGGGCCTTCGACGATGCCTGGCGGAACGAGGGGTTCCTCACGCGCGAGCACGAGGAACAGCGCAAGCGCGCGGGCGCGGAGGCGCTCACGCGCTTCTACCACGAGGAGGAAGCCTCGGGCGAGAAGCCCACGGAGGTGGAGCGCGAGTTCGGGTTCAGCCTCGGGGCCGACCGCGTGCGCGGGCGCTTCGACCGGGTGGACGAGACCCCCGAGGGCACGGTGATCGTGGACTACAAGTCCAGCGACGTGACCGAGCAGAAGGCAGCCGACAAACGCGCGCGCGAGAGCCTCCAGCTCAAGATCTACGCGCTGGCCCAGCAGGTCATGACCGGCCGGCTGCCCGTGCGGGTGGAGCTGCGCTTCCTGGAGTCAGGCCTCGCGGGCCGGCACGCGCCGACGGCCAGGGACCTGGCCGTGGCGCGGGCGGCGATCGAGGCGGCGGCCGCCGGCATCCGCGCGCGCCGGTTCGACCCGACCCCTGGCTACCAGGTCTGCCGCTACTGCGCGTACAATCAGATCTGCCCCAGCACCGCCACGCGCGAGTGACGGACCTCGAGCGACGTTGAGCTGACTGCTCCGGATGGTCGCGGATCGAACGCCGGACGCCGAGAGGGGGCAGGGACGATGAAGCTCAGAGCCAACGGCATCGAGATCCTCGACGGGGTGGCGGGGCGCGCGCGGGGTGCGGCATGACGGCGCCTGACCCGCCCGCGGTGGACCTCGCCGGCCTGGCGGCGGCGATCGAGCGGGCGGAAGGGGATCTCGCGCTCGGCGAGGAGCCAGCCGGCTTCGCGGCAGCCCTCGAGGCCGGCGCCCCGCCGGAATCCGGGGCGCCGGGGCCGGCCACCGCCTCCGAGGCTGCGGCGCCGTGACCGACGGGACGCTGTCCTCGCTGGCCGGCGAGATCCGCGCCGGGCGGCTCTCCCCCGTGGAGGCGACGCGCGGGTGCCTCGACCGCATCGCGCGGCTCGACGGGCGGCTCCGCGCCTTCATCACGGTGGATCACGAGGGCGCCCTGGAGCGGGCGCGGGCCCTCGAGGCGGACGCCACCGCGGGGCGCTGGCGCGGCCCGCTTCACGGGGTGCCGCTGGCCTTCAAGGACCTCTGCCATGTCCGCGGCCTGCCCTCCTCCTGCGGGACGAAGACGCCGCAGTACTTCTTCGCCGAGCATGAGTGCACTGCCGTCCGCCGCCTGGCCGCGGCGGGGGCCGTGACGCTCGGCAAGCTCAACATGGCGGAGCTGGCCATGGGACCCTTCGGTGACAACGCCCACCACGGCGACGTCCAGAACCCGTGGCGCCCCGGGCACTGCTCGGGCGGCTCGTCGAGCGGCTCGGGCGCGGCGGTGGCCGCCGGCCTGGCGCTGGGCGCTCTCGGCACGGACACGGGCGGGTCCATCCGGCTGCCGGCGGGGTGCTGCGGCATCGCCGGGCTCAAGCCGACCTATGGCCGCGTGAGCCGCGCGGGGGTGATGCCGCTGTCCTGGTCCATGGACCACGTGGGCCCCATGGCGCCGACGGTGCGCGACGCGGCGCTCCTGCTCGGGGTCATCGCGGGACCCGACCCGCAGGATGTGACGTCGAGCCGCCGCGCCGTGGCCGACTACGGGCAGGCCCTGACCGAGCCCGTTGCCGGGCTTCGCGTCGGCGTCCCGGAGAACTACTACTTCCGCGGGCTCCACCCCGAGATGGAGGCCGGCGTGCGCCGCGCGGTGGGCGTGCTCCAGGGACTTGGCGCGCAGGTGTCGGAGATCCGCGTGCCGGACCCGCAGCTGGTCACGGACGTGGCCAACATCATCGCGCGCGCCGAGGGCGCCACGATCCACTGGCGCCTGCTGCGGGAGCGGCCGCAGGACCTCCAGCCGGCGGTGCGCGCCCGGCTCGAGCTGGGCGTGCGCATCCCGGCCCACGACTACCTCCAGGCCCTGCGCCTCCGCGCGCGACTGGCCCGCGAATTCATCCGCGAGGTGTTCACGGAGGTGGACGCGCTCGCGGCGCCCGTGATCCCGGAGCCCGCACCGGCTCTGGCGGATGTGAAGGCGGGCACCACCGGGGACGTGACGGCGCGCATGAGGGAGTTCTCGCGGCTGACCCGGCCCTGGAACGGCCTGGGGCTGCCGGCGCTGTCGGTCCCCTGCGGCCTCTCGACGGCGGGCCTGCCGCTGGCCTTCCAGATCGTGGGGCGCCCCTTCGACGAGGCGACGGTGCTCAGGCTGGGCCACGCCTACGAGCAGGCCGCCGGCTGGTGGAGACACCGCCCCACGCTCGACTGACCCCCGCCCGGCCCCTCAGGCTGTTGTCAGCGGTCTGACAGACTGTAGGTCAGGCGGTACACCGCTGCGGCGAAGTCGGGCGCCGCGCCGTGGCGGATGAGGGTCTCGGCGCCGAGGAAGTCACGGCAGGCACCCTCCAGCGTGGCCTGGTGGAGCCCCTCCACGAGGATCACCCAGCGGGCCATCTCGTCCGGTCGGTGGCCGAGCCTGGCCTCGTCGGTCTTCCCCTTCGCGGTGGTGGCCGCCACGTCGGCTTCGCAGAGGTGGACGCCCACCAGACCGGGGCGTTCTGACACCGTGGGCAGGGCCGTTGCGGTGAGCCACCCCCGCAGCTCCTCGTCGCGGCCGCGCGCCGGCCCCAGCTCCAGGGTTTGCAGCGCGCCGCCGATCCCTTCACCGAGGCTCAGCGTGACCCGGCAGGCCGTTCGCCGCGTGTTTCTGAACAGGGGGAGGGCACGGCGCGTCCAGGCGGTCGGGTGGTCCAGTCGCTCGATGTAGGCGGAGCCGGCGAGCGTGGCCACGCTCTCGGTCTCGTAGAGCGTGAAGTACCGCGGGCCGCCCGCCAGGGCCTCGTACCGCCGCCCGCGCAGGAAACCCGGGATGCCGACACGCTCCGGCACGTGCTCGCGTGTGTGCCAGTGGTCGAACTCGGCCTCTCCGCCTGGCGCGATGTCGTTCCAGAGGGCCAGCACGGCGCCGCCGCGGAGGGCCATGGCCCGACCCTAGCGGGGCCCCGCGTGGCCGTCAAGAGGCTTGCGCGAGCCAGTCCGGCCGGAGGGTTCCAGCACATGGGGTTGTTCCCCGTGCCGCGTTGACGTGTACAAACTACCTGGCCAATGTAAGAACTATCGAACGGCGTCCGGCCGGGAAGGCCATCCGAGCCCAACCAGACCGAGATCACCGGAGCACCAGCGGAAAATCAACCGTTTGAAGTGGCGCCTCGCGTGACGCATCACCAGCTCGGCTGGCACGAGGCTTGAGTCTCCCTGCGACCGATGCGCGCGCTCCTCCTGCGGAAGCCCCCGATTGTTGGCCTCGGACTCGCGGGAGCCCTGCTGCTCTCCGTGCTGGCGCTCGTCGCCTACTCGACGGTCGAGCTCGCGCGGTTCGAGCGCGCCGAGACCCGGCGCGCCGTGTTCATCCACGCTGCCGGGCAGGCCCTGGCACCCGGGACGAGCGTTCGGGCCATCGATCTGCCAGGAACCCTCGCCCGCCTCGGGTACACCGAGACGAAGACGGCGCCGACCGCGCCCGGGCAGTACCGCCGCGCGGGCGGCGGCTGGGACATCTTCCTTCGCGAGGAGCGGTCGCGCGTGCGGCTCGAGGTGCGCGGCGAGCGCATCGCGCGCGTGACGCGGGATGGAAAGGACGAGGAGGTGGCGCTCGAGGGCGAGGTGCTGACGGGCGGTGCCGATCAGCCGGGGGAGGACTATCGGCCGATCAAGCTTGCCGACACGTCCAAGACCCTGGTTGACGCGCTGCTCGCCATCGAGGACCACCGGTTCTTCGCGCACGGGGCGCTCGACCTGAGGAGCCTCGCGCGGGCGGTGTGGGTCAATACCCGCGCCGGCAAGGTGGCCGAGGGCGGGAGCACGATCACCCAGCAGCTCGTCAAGAACCGCTTGCTGACGCCGCAGCGAACGATGGCGCGCAAGGTGCGCGAGGCGTGGCTCGCCACCCTCGTCGAGTGGCGCTACTCGAAGACGCAGATCCTCGAGGCCTACCTGAACGAGGTGTACCTCGGCCAGCGCGGCCCGCTCGCCATCCGCGGCATGGGTGCGGCAAGCCGCGCCTACTACGCGAAAGAGGTCCACCAGCTCACGCCGGGCGAGGCCGCGCTCCTCGCGGGTATGGTGCGCGCGCCCAATACGTATTCGCCGGTGCTCAATCCCGAGCGCGCGCACCAGCGGCGGGACGTCGTCCTGGCGCGGATGCGCGAGCTCGAGATGCTGGACGGGCCGGCCTACGAACGCGCACGCAAGGAGCCGGTGCGCGCGCTCGCCCGCCCGCGGCCCGGCCAGGCGGCGCCTTACTTCACCGACCATGTCCGCCAGGAGATGGAAGAGCGCTTCGGCCCGGGGGCGCGCATCGTCACCACGCTCGACCTCACGCTGCAACGCTTCGCCGAGAACGCGGTCGCCGCCGGCCTCGACCAGCTCGAGAGCCGCTACGCCCGGCTCCGGCGC
>JACPIQ010000108.1 GCA_016188005.1 Candidatus Rokuibacteriota bacterium
CCGGCATGCAGTGGTTCAGCGCCGTGCCCTTCGGCCTGAACGCCCAGGGGTCGTACGCCTGGTACCACGCCGGCGGCGGCGCCGCCATCATGGAGGAGATGTACAAGGCCTTCGACCTGGTCCCGCGGCTCGCGGGCTCGACGGGGGTCCAGATGGGCGGATGGTTCCGGAAGCGGATCGACAGCCTCGCGGACTACAAGGGGCTCAAGATGCGGATCCCCGGGCTCGGCGGCAAGGTGATCGCCAAGGCCGGGGCCACGGTGACGCTCATCGCGCCGGGGGACGTCTACACCTCGCTCGAGCGCGGCACCATCGATGCGACCGAGCTGGTCGCGCCGCACGACGATCTCCGCCAGGGCTATCAGCGCGTCGCCCGCTACTACTACTACCCGGCCTGGCACGAGACCGGCACCACCGTCGAGATGACCTTCCACCGGAAGGCCTACGAGGCGCTCCCGGTGGATCTCCAGCGCATCGTGGACGCCGCGGTCGGGATGACGAACACGACGATGCTGGCCGAGTACGAGATCAAGAACGCGCTGGGCTTGCAGCGGCTGCGCACGGAGTTCAGGGACAAGGTCGAGGTACTGCGCTTCCCGCCCGAGGTCATGAAGGAGCTGAAGCGACTCGCAGGCGAGGTCAACCGGGAGGAGTCCGAGCGCACCCCCATGGGGAAGAAGGTATTCGCCTCGTACACGAAGTCCCAGGCCCTGATCCAGGACTGGGGCCGGATCTCGGAGGCAGCCTACCACTCGCTCGTGGTCGGATAGCTGACGACTGCGTGACGCCGGCTCGGCGCGGCGAGCCGGGCGAATCGGGGTGGGCGGCCTGCGGGCTACGCGGGCGCGGCGCCCCGGATCTCGCCGTCGTGCTCGCCGAGGGCGGGCGGGGCGCGGCGGAGGGCCGGGCGCTCGCCGTCGAACATGATGGGCAGCCCCATCAGCTCGAGGTCCGGCACGCCGGGCACGGGCTGGACCATGCCGGTGGCGCGGGTCTGCTCATGGGCCAGCACCTCGGGCAAGGTGTGGATGGGGGCGCAGGGGATGCCGGCCTCCTCGAGGCGGTCGATCCACTCGCCCTTGCTGCGCGTGAGCAGGATCGTCTCGATCTCGCGGAGCAGCAGGTCCCTGTGGGCGAAGCGGTCGGCGTTGGTCTGGAAGCGCGGGTCGTGAGCCCATTCCGGGCGGCCCAGCACCTGCGCCAGCTTGGCGAAGAGCCGGTCGTTGCCGGCGGCCACGATGAGCGGGCCGGTCCGCGTCTCGAAGCCCTGGAAGGGCACGAGGCGGTTGCTCCCCGTGCGGTGGCGCTGCGGCACCTCGCCCGAGACGCGGTAGGAGGCGAAGTGTCCCGTGAGCCAGGCCAGCCCCGTCTCGAGGAGGGAGGTGTCGACGACGCAGCCGCGCCCGGTGCGCTGGCGCTGCGCGAGCGCTGCCAGCGTGCCGATGGCGGCCCACATCCCGGTGCCGAAGTCGAGCACCGAGGTGCCCATGCGCGTGGGGGGACCGCCCTCGTCCCCGTTCATCATCATGAGGCCGGAGAAGGCCTGCACCATGGGCTCGTAGCCGGGGCGGAGCCGCATGGGCCCCGCGATGCCGAAGGCCCGGAGCGAGCAGTAGACGAGCCGCGGGTTGCGCGCCTGCAGGGCCTCGGCCCCGAGCCCGAGGGCCTCCACGACGCCGGGGCGGAGGTTCTGGATGAGGACGTCGGCGCGCGCGGCGTAGTCGACGAGCCAGGCGACCTCCTGCGGGTCCTTCAGGTCCACGGTGATCCCGCGCTTGTTGGCGTTCATGGCCAGGTAGGCGGGGGAGACGCCACGCCAGAAGGGCGGGCCCCAGCCACGGGCGTCGTCGCCCCCCTCGGGCCGCTCCACCTTCACGACCTCGGCGCCCATGTGGCCGAGGATCTCGGCGGCGAAGGGGCCGGCCAGGTTCTGGGCGATCTCGACGACGCGGATACCCTCGAGCGGCAGCGGCATCAGAACCCCTCGGCGGTGGGGGTGAAGCGGCACTCGCCCGCCTCGCTCACGATGAAACCCGGGCGCGGGAAATGCGCCGCCAGCACGAGGACGCCCGAGTCGGCGTGCTGCTCGATGAAGGCGCGGCGCGTCGCGGTGGCGCGACCGGGCTCGTAGCAGAACTTGCTGCTCCACTGGGGTTCGGCGACCTGCACGGTGCGGTGCATGAGGTCGCCCGAGAAGACGGCCGTGCCCGCGCTCGTGGTGAGACGCACCGCGACGTGGCCGGGGGTGTGGCCGGGGGCGGACTCGAAGGCGAGCCACGGGTCCACGACATGCGTGCTGTCCACGAGGACGGCTTGGCCCGCCTCCACGACGGGCGCCACGCTGTCGGCGATGCAGCCGGAGGCTTCCCGCCCACTCTGGCTCTCCCACTTCCAGAATTCCCACTCCGGCCCCACGAACACGTACCTGGCTCGCGGGAAGGTCGGCACCCAGCGGCCATCCACGAGGCGCGTGTTCCAGCCGACGTGGTCCACGTGCAGATGAGTGCAGAGGACGATGTCCACCTGGTCGGGCGTGACCCCGACGGCGCGGAGGTCGTCGAGGTAGCCGCCCTGGCGCAGGTGCCAGGCCGGCGCGGCGGCGCGAGCCTTGTCGTTGCCCACGCCGGTGTCGATGAGCACCGTGTGGCGCGGCGTGCGGACCACGTAGGTCTGGATGCGCGAGCCGAGGTCGTTCACGGCCGGGTCGAAGAAGTGCGGCCGGAGCCAGGCGTCGTGTCGCGCGATGGCCTCGGGTGTCGAGCCGGGGAGCATGTCCAGCGTCCGGTTGAAGGAGCGGTCGATCTCCACGACGCGGGCGACGCTGACCTCACCGAGCGTGATCGGGGTCATTGGGAGTTCCCCGCCGGGGCTACCGCCTCGTCAAGTAGGGCCAGAGGAGATCGGGGCCGCGGGAGGCGGCCTCGCGCCCGAGCCGCTCGGCCCAGTGGCTCTCGCCGCCGAACTCGGCGCGCCAGGACCAGAGCCGGCGCGTGACGAAGTGCAGGCTGTGCTCGTAGGTGAAGCCGATGGCCCCGTGAAGCTGATGCGCGATGCCGGCGCCGAGCCCCGCGGCCTCGCCCACGCGCGACTTGGCGACGGCGATCTCGAAGGCGGCCTCTCCTGCTTCCGCGGCCTGCTCGGCGGCGCGGAAGGCCTGGGCTGCCGCCGTGGCCGCGGCGGCGGTCTGCTCCCCCAGGATGGCGCACTGCCACTGGATGGCCTGGAAGGAGCCGATGGGCTTGCCGAACTGCTTCCGCTCGCCGGCGTACTGGACCGTCTGCGCCAGGAGGTACTCCAGGCCCCCCGCCATCTGCGCCGCGCGCGCCAGAGCGCCATAGAGCCAGAGGACGTCGCCGGGGATACGCGCGGGGGCCGGCGCGGCGGCCAGCACGGGCGCGCCGTCGAAGACGAGGGTGTCCCGCGGCTCGAGCGCGAGGTTGACGTCCGTCGTCACCTGCGCCTGCCCCGCGGCCACGAGCGCGATCATCGCCGGCTCGCCGCCGGCCCGCCCGTCGGGCGTGGTGACCACCACGAGATGGCCGGCGCCGCCGCCCCACGGCACGCGCCCCGCGCTGCCGCCGAGCCGCCAGCCGCCGCCCGCGCGCTCGAGGCGCAGGAGATCGCCGCGCCGCACCGGCGCCACGGCCAGCGGCCCGAGCGGCACCTCGAGCCCGGCCTCGGCGAGGAGCCAGCTGGCGATCATGGTCTCGGCGAGCGGGACGGGCGCGGCGAAGCGGCCGGCCGCGGTCAGGAGCACATGGGCATCGCCCCAGCTACCGCCGGCGCCGCCCCGCGCCTCGGGGACCAGCGGCAGCGTGAGCCCGCTCTCCTCGAGCGCCTGCCAGAGGGCGGCAGGCCACTGGCCCTTCTCGGCCGACTCCAGCACGTCCTTGGTGACGCGGTCCGTCAGGATGCGAGTCACTGCCTCCGCGAGGATCGTCCGCGCCTCACTCATGGCGGCTACCGGAGCCCGAGGCCGCGGGCGATGATGCCGCGCAGGATCTCGCGCGTGCCGCCGCGGAGGGAGAAGGACGGGGCCTTCTGCACGAGGTAGGCGAGCACCTGCTGGAGGTCGCTCCCTTCCGCCGTGGGCTCGCAGCCCAGGAGCGCGTGGACCACCTCGGGGATCTCCTGCTCGAAGTTGGTGCCGAGGTCCTTCACCAGCGCGGCCTCGAGGTTCGGGTTCTCCCCGCGCTCGAGCATGCCCGCGACCGCCAGCGACATCTGCCGGAGCGTGGCCAGGTGGGCCACGAGCCGGCCGAGGGTCACGGCCATCCGCTCGCCCGGATCCTTGGAGGCCTCGCGGATCAGTTCCCCCAGCAGCGCGACACAGGAGAGGTAGCGCTCGGGACCGCTGCGCTCGAAGGCCAGTTCGGCCCCCACCTGCTTCCAGCCGGCGCCCTCCTCGCCCACGCGCATGTCCTCGGGGACGAAGACGTCCTCGAAGACCACCTCGTTGAAGTGATGCGAGCCCGCCAGGTCGATGATGGGCCGGATGGTGATACCCGGCGACCGCGGGTCCACCAGGAACTGGGAGAGCCCCTCGTGCTTCTTCTCGGGCACCACGCGCGTCCGGAACAGCGCGATCATGTAGTCGGCGCGATGGGCATTGCTGGTCCAGCCCTTGGTGCCGTTGACGCGGTAGCCGCCGGTGACCCGCTCGGCGCGGGTGCGGATCGAGGCCAGGTCGGAGCCCGAGTCGGGCTCGCTCATGCCGATGGCGAAGCCGAGATCGCCGCGCGCGATGCCGGGGAGGAAGCGCTCCCGCTGGGCCTCCGTCCCGAAGCGCAGGAGCAGCGGGCCGCTCTGCCGGTCGGCGACCCAGTGGGCGCCAACCGGGGCCCCGGCTGCCAGCATCTCCTCCAGCACCACGTAGCGCTCGAGCGCGCTTCGCTCATGGCCGCCGTAGCGGCGGGGCCAGGTCATGCCGATCCAGCCGCGTGCCCCCATCTTGCGGCTGAACTCGCGGTCCACGCCGCTCCAGGAGCGCGCCCGCCTGACCGGCGGGGCGTCGCCGAGGGTGTCCCGGAGGAAGGCCCGGACCTCGGCGCGCAACGCCTCGGCGGCCGGCGGCAGCGTGCAGAGATCGAAGCGGAAGGCCGCCACGGCGGCCGTCATCGAAAGAGCGAACGGGCGATGACCATGCGGTGCACCTCCGAGGGGCCCTCGCCGATGCGGCGGACCCGGGCCTCCCTGTACCAGCGTTCCAGCGGGAACTCCTTGGACACGCCATAGCCGCCGTGGACCTGCACCGCCGCGTCCACGACGCGGGCCAGGACCTCGCTCGAGTAGAGCTTGGCGATGGAGGCCTCCACCCGCGCGTCCTCGCCACGGTCTGCCTTCCAGGCCCCCTCCCAGATGAGCCAGCGCGCCGCGCGCAGCTCCACCTCGGCATCCGCCAGCATCCACTGGACCGACTGGCGCTGGCTGAGCGGCATGCCGAAGGTCGAGCGCTGCTTGGCATGGGCGACGGCCAGGCGGTGGGCGGCCACCGCCACGCCGAGATTGCAGGCGGAGTAGGGGAAGCGGAGCCGCGTCAGGAGATCGAGGCAGAGGTCCAGGCCGTGTCCCTCCTCGCCGAGGAGGTTCTCGGCGGGGACCCGGCAGTCCTCCAGCGCCACCTCGCACGGGATGGCGACGGTGCGGATCGTGCGGATGCGCCGGGCCGTGAAGCCCGGCGTGCCCTTCTCGAGGATGAAGCAGGAGATGCCGGCGCGGCCCTTGCTGGCGTCGGTGCGGACGAAGACCACGCCCCACTCGGCCTCGTCGGCATGGGAGATGAAGATCTTGGTGCCGTTGAGTACCCAGTGGTCGCCCTTCCTGACGCCGCGGGCCTGGATGGCGCCGGCCGGGTCCGACCCGCCACTGGGCTCCGTGATGGCGAAGAAGGTGTGGTGGCCCTCGCGCAGCACGGGCGCGGCGTACTTCTCGATCTGCGCGCGGGTGCCGCCCCAGATGACCGGCGGCACGTTACGGCCGAAGACGCCGCAGCCGGGGTTGTAGAGCCCCATGCGGTGCTGCGCCATCTCTTCCAGCAGCACCGACATGCTGAAGGTGTCGAGCCCGCCGCCGCCCCACTCCTCGGGCGCCGCCAGGCACCAGAGCCCCGCCGCCTTGGTCTTGGCCGAGAGCCGCCGGTAGTCCTCCACGGGGATCTCCGGCGCGTCGGGGTCGATGCGCTGCTCGATGGGCAGGATCTCCTCGCGGATGAAGCGGCGCACCTGATCCCGGAGCGCCGCCAGCTCTGGCGGAACCGTGTACCCGGGAAAGGTGGACATGGCCGGAGCGTCCTACCTCGGCAGGAGGGCGAGCAGCGGCTCGAGGTTCTTCGGGTCGGGCCTGAGCCGGCCCACGCCGTGGCTCAGCAGGACGCGGACCACCGCGTCGTTCATCGGCGTCGCCACCCCGACTTTCCGCCCCTGCGCGGAGACGTAGCCGTTCAGATACTCGATCTCGGTGCGGCGGCCCTTCATCACGTCCTGCAGCATCGAGGGCCGCCCGCCTGCCAGGAACCTGACGCTGGCGGCCATCTCCGCCTGCACCGCGGCGAGGCCCCGGCCCTGGGCGGCCTCCACGAAGCGCTGGGCCGCGATGCCGTAGATGGGCTCGACCTCGTGGCCCGCGGCGCGCCCCACCAGGATCACCTCGGCGGCGACGTGGATGGCGATGCGCTGGGGCGTGGGCTCGGCGCGGACCTCCGCGGAGCCCCAGCCGCTGAGCCCGGCCAGCGGGTTCGCCATGCAGTTGACGGCCAGCTTCGACCAGCGCTCGCCCCAGAGGTTGGTGGTGACCTTGGCCCCCGCCACGTGGTCCATGAGCCGCGCCAGCGCCTGCGCCCGCTCGGAGTCCGTGCCGTCATGCTCGCCGATCTTGAAGCCGACGGTGCCCCGATCGGTGCGCATGGCATGGCCCGGCTCGTACATGCCGCAGCCGATGGTGATGACGCAGCCGAGACAGCGCTCCCGGCCGGCGACGGCCGCCACCCGGTCGTCGTTGATGCCGTTCTGGAAGTCCACGACGACACCGTCGGGCCGCTTCAGGTAGGCCAGCCCGAGGTGGGTCGCCCACTCCGTGTCATAGGACTTCACCGCGATGAAGACGGCGTCGAAGGGCTCGCCGACGGACTGGGCCTCGTGGATGTGCAGCGCCTTGACCGGGACCACGTGGTCGCCACAAGTGCCGCTGAGCCTGAGGCCCCGCTGCTTCATGGCCTCCACGTGCTCGGGCCACTGGTCGATGAGCGTCACGTCCTCTCCGGCCCTGGTGAGCAGTCCCCCCACGACGCTCCCCACCGCCCCCGCCCCGATGATCCCGATCCTCATGTCCAGTCGTCCCCCGTGTGCTCGTGGATGGCCGGCACCGCTCCGCCGACCCCGACACGGCCGCGATCATACCACGTCGTGGCGGGCCCACCCCGCCACGTGGCGCGGCCTGCGGCGCGGCGCGGCCCACCTGAGTCTCGCCTTGCGCTCTGGCGGGCTGGCTGCAAGACTTGGCAGGCGGGTGCGCTCCCTCCGGATGTCATGGCCAGAGTGGATGACGGGCCGAGAGCGGCCCTCGATCTGGCGTGAGAGCCACCGTCGGCGTGTGACGTCGCAGTCAAGGGCCGCCTGCGGGACGGGGGCGGCGGAGGAGATGCATGCGCGAGAAGCGATGGTCCTTGTCGGTGCCGATAGACGGGTTCACGCTGGCCGAGCACGCGGAGATCGCGCGCGAGGCGGAGCGGCTCGGGTACACGGACGCCTGGTCCTACGAGGTGGACGCGTGCGACGGCTTCTCGCCCCTGGCCGTCATCGGCCAGGCAACGGGGATGCGCGTCGGCACGGCCATCGCCAATGTCTACACGCGAGGCCCGGCGACGCTGGCGCTCACCGCCACCGGGCTGGCGGAGATCGCGCCGGGGCGTTTTTGTCTCGGCATCGGCGCCGGCTCGCAGCTCATCGTGGAGGGCTGGAACGGCGGGCGCTTCGACCGGCCGACGACGCGCGTGCGCGAGATGGTGCAGTTCCTCCGCCGGGCCCTGGCGGGCGAGCGCGTGGTGTTCACCGGAAAGACCTTCGCGGTGGACGGCTTCCGGGTGACGCGTCCGCCGGCCTCCCCCGTGCCCATCCACGTGGCGGCGCTCCGTCCCGGGATGCTGCGGCTGGCGGGCCAGGTGGCCGACGGCGCCATCCTCAACTGGCTCGCGCCGGACGACGTGCCGAAGTCGGTGGCGGTGGTGCGGGAGGCCGCCGCGGCCGCCGGGCGTGATCCAGCGTCCGTCGAGATCTCGGCCCGGGTCTTCATCAGCCTGGACGCCCCCGGGCCCGAGAGCGACCTGGCCGTGAGGCGGCACATGGCGGCCTATCTCAACGTGCCCGTCTACCAGGCCTTCCACGAGTGGCTGGGACGCGGCCCCGCGCTCGGACCCATGTGGGCGGCCTGGGCGGCGGGGGACCGCAAGGCGGCCGTGGCCGCGATCCCGCGGGAGGTGATGAGCGATCTGATCCCCCGCGGCAGCGTGGGGGAGATCCGCGCCCGCGTCCTCCGCTACTTCGAGGCCGGGCTCGACACGGCCTTCCTCTCCCTGATGACGACCGAGCCGGACCCGGCGCGGAAGCGGGCCATCCTGGTGAACGCCGTCCGCGCGCTGGGGCCGCGCGCCCGCTGACCGGCGGGGCGAGGCGACGAGCCGGCCTCAGTCACGGCCGAGAGGTCGGAGCAGCGCGAGGCCCTCTCGCCGTGCCGCCCTGTCCAGGTTCCTGTCCCAGGACGCGAACAGGGACGGCTCACCCAGGCGGCCATGCGCGACCGCGGCAGAGGCCAGATGAACGGCGT
Organism: Candidatus Rokuibacteriota bacterium; assembly: GCA_016188005.1. Taxonomy (NCBI): domain Bacteria; phylum Candidatus Rokuibacteriota; species Candidatus Rokuibacteriota bacterium. Next base: position 8,818 of record JACPIQ010000108.1, read on the forward strand.
CATAGGCCTTGAGTCGATGCGTCTCGGAGAGGCGCGCCCCCTTCCGGATGACGGCATCAGTCACTTCGACAGCCAGGTACCCGGCCCAGTCGGTGTCGAGATCCCGCGTGATCCGTCGGTGGTCTCCCGGCGACCACCCACCCTCCCGACGTCGTCGCGCGAAGGCGGCCCGAGCCTCGACATAGGCGAGGACCGACGTGGTAACCAGGTCGGCCTGGCCCACCGCGTTCCGGACGACCCGGGCATCCGCCTCGTCGACGTACAGCTTGACCAGAGCGCTCGTGTCCAGGTACAGCCTCACCGGCGGTCCTCGAGCACCGCCCGGGCGACCGAGGGTCCCGTGAGCCGGGCCGGTCGCCTGGCCCCCTTCGGCTTTCCGCCCCCCCAGCGGGCCTCGCCCTTGCTGAGCATGGCCTGGATGCGTCGGTCCTCGCGAGCCTTCGCGGGGGGCGACATGATGGCCACTGGCGTGCCCCGCTCGGGCACCACCACGCGCTCCCCGGCCCGTACTCTCCTGACGTACTGGCTGAGCCGGTTCTTCAGTTCCCTGATCCCGACGGCAACCATCACGGCCTCCTGTGTGGCCACAGTGTTGTCCCTTGTGGCCACACTGTCAAGGCCGGCAGGGTTGGTCAAGCGCAAGGTCAAGCCCCGCCGCGAGGGTACAAAAGAGTTCGGACCCCTGACGCGAAGGCAAGCGGTGGCCCAGTTCCGCGCCTCGCTGCCCACGGTCATCATCCAGAGGCGGTCACCCCTCAGAGGGAGGAAGAAGCCTGATTCGCCAGAAGCATCACCTGAGGCAGCATCGGCTCGATCACCTGATAGACGAAGAACGCACCCTCCTCATGACCGGGCTGCTCCAGGTAGGCAGTCAAGAAATCGGCCGCCATGGCAGCCGATGGAAGGAGGCCCGACGTGTTGAGTGCCCGTCGATACTCTGGAAGTGCCCGCCCCACGGGCCCATCGCCCGCGAGCTCCTGAAAGACGAGGGAATAGAAGCCCAGTCCGAGGGCAGCCACGTCGAACCCCAGGGTCTCCCAGTTTGACGGGATTGGCGGTCGCCCTGCCAAGCGCTCGTGGACCTTGAGGATCCGCTGCGCTTCCTCGGGATCCGCCGCGCCGCCGAACACGTCGGCTGGGGCCCGAGTCGAAAGGTACGTGATCACGCGATCTTCTAGCGCACACCCGATGAGTTCGTACGATTGGTTGTGGCACCGCAACTTCCGGTAGATACGCTGGGCCGCCTCGATGTCGGGAATGAACTCGAGAACGTCCTGAGCCCGCCGTAGCTCCTCCGACACATCCAGGAACCATCCACGTGGCGCTTGATTGTCAGGTGCCAGCTGCCAAGAGAGGTTGTCACGGTCCACGCCTCGATAACGGCGGTCTTCCGCACTTCTCGCGAGAACGTCGATCCACCTGACAAGCAGGCAGCCCGCGAACACGAAGGACTGGCCCGCGGTCCTAGTTCGGGACGAATCCATGATCAACTCTTGATGTGTTGGCTCCACTCGGCGAGCCAGTGCCGCCCGCGGCGCCAGCCGGGCTAGGGCGGTGCCCGGGCCGCCCCAGGAACGCTGCCCATAAACCATCAATGGAAGGAAGCTCCGGAACGGTCGAAGCCGGTGCGGTGCCTGGCGCCGTCGTACTTGTCAGAGCAACTCAGTCTCGATTCTGAGAATGTGTCCATCGCCATCGAGAACGATGACGCCGTCGGTTGGTCTTGAATCGCTCTTTGAGGAGTTCCACAACGCAAAGTAGAAGGCGTCATTAACGCGATCACACGTGAAGCTCATCGCGGGGGCTCCCCTTAGATCCGCCTCGAGTCGCTCGATGACCCTCTCGCCAGCCTGCCGCTTCAGGTCAAGGATCTCAATGCCGACGACGTGTCCTTGAAGATCAAGATCGACAACGAAACCCACCTCTACTTCTCGTTCTGCACCCTGAGAAGGCCGAAGCTCGACGATATACCTCGTGTATGCTCTTGGATACAGCAAGGCAGTCCTCATCGTGGTATCTGTCCGGCTCGAGGTCGCCCGAGGTGCACACTCAGCAGCTGCCCAATGCCTCTCTCGGCCCAGCCCTCTGACTGCAGTGGGGTGAATACGGCCGGCCCTTGGGAGTCTTGCCGTGATCCGCCGATGCCGTCTTGACACCTCCCGTCGGAGGCGGAGGTAACCGCCGCCCGGTGCGAGGGGTCCGCGTAAGTATAGCCGATCCCGAGGTGAGCCAGCGCGGGGGAGCGTGTTACACAAACCCGATCGAGCCCTACTGGACGGTCAGGTCGGCCGAGGCAGGCGGGTAGAGATGAAGTTCAAGATCTACCGGAATGGCGGCCAGTCTCTTCATGACGGTCGCTTCGAGGAAGAACGATCCCTGTCCATTGTCCGCCGCAAACGCACACACCAGCGCGAACTGGCAGCGCCGCGCCAGTTCTCCCATGACGCTGCGATTCTGCTCACAGAACTCGAGCAGCTTCATGACCTTCGCCTCCAGCGCCTCCCATTCCGGAAGACCGCTATCCAGGATCCATGCGGAGTCCCGCCTCAACGGCCCACCGGGGTTACGAGAATCGATGGGTGTGCCCTGCTCAAAGACGCCCGTTGGTTCGGTGTTCAAGATTCTGGTGAAGTCCGCGGTTCCCATGGTGGTGCTCATGATGTGAAGTGACGCGAGACTCCACTTGTCGTCGCTGCTATCCAAGACTCCAGCCTCCTTCTGAGTTGGCCGGAAGGCCCTGTGCCAAGTCTCCCACGTCACTCACCGGCCGACGACGTCGCTAACGTTGCAGACGGAACCGCCCAGACGCCCCTTCCGGTGAACTTCCCCTGACCGCAAGTCCGCCAGAGCGGACCGCAGGCGCCCCGCGGTTCGGACGCAGCGGAGCCAGCCGGATGGGCTGCGGCCACCGAGTAGCTGCAGCACTCAGCCCTGATACTGGCAGTGCCGTGGCAGCGCTCGTACACTCCGTTGAGTTGCTGCGTGACGAACGTTCACTCTCCTGCCGCCGGCGGGTATAGGTCAAGCACAAGGTCAAGCGGAATCGCGGCCAAGCGCCTCATGATCTCCGCTTCGAGGATGAACCCTGCCTGGCCGCTAGCCGCCGCGAGGGCACACGAGAGTTCGAAGTGACAGCGTGGAGCAAGTTCCCGCAGCTGGCTGATTCTCTCCTCGCAAAGCTCGAGTAGCCGCAGCACGTGTGCCTCTAGTGGCTGGGTGTCCGCGAGGGGGCTATCGAGGATCCACAGGCCTTCCGTTCTGATGGCTCCGTCGGGCCTTTTCGGGTTCACAAGCGTGCCTTGTTCGAAGCTCTTGCTGGGCTGCATCGAAAGAGCAGCGGTGATCGTCGCGGTGTGGACAATCGGACTTGTGATCCGAAGGCAAGCGGTGGCCCATTTCCGCTCCTCGCTGCCAGGGTCATCACTCATGTCATGGCTCCGTTCAACGGATTGCGTCGAGAACGTTGCCGATGGAATCGCCGAGGCGCCCGCTAGGCCCGATAGGATAGACCTCCCCGGTTCGTAGGTCTACCTTGACGTCAGGGTTGCTCGACTTCGCGTGCCCAGGGAGGTCGTTCTTTAGTTTATGGATGGCCCTGTTGACCTGCTTTTCAGTAAGGCCGAACTTTTCGGCAACCCTTTTCGGGTTGTTGGTGACATTCTTGCTCGTGGGGTCGGGGTCGTTTGGGTCTGGAGAGGGTGGCGATGCCGGTGTGGAATCCTGGCCCTTCTGCCCCTGCTGCCCTGCAGCGCTATCTCCCTTGTTTGAGGAGAGGGAGTCCGAAGAACTCGAGGGCGCGCTGCCCGGCTGCTGGCCGGTGTTGGAGGTTGCGGAGCCCAAGAGGCCGCCAAGAGCGGCACCAAGCGCAGCGCCGGCGGCGCGCACCGCAGGCCCCACGTAGGGCGCGGCCACGCGAACCGCTGGGCCAACAACGCCCGCCATGGCGAGCCTGGTTCCGGCGCCAGGATCCTCTCCACTCGGCGAGCCAGTGCCGCCGCCAATTGAGCCACCCATGCCAGTGTCCGGCGCGGAAGTAGAGGTGCCCGGTCCCATGGAAGTGGCCGGCCCAACGGAGGTGTCAGGCCCAATGGAAGTCGGTCCGGGGTCTGACGGCGAGAAGGAAATGCTGATGCTGATGGTCGCTGTGCTGGTGGCTGGAGCGGACGACGAAGTGCCGGAAGAGTCGTCCGAGTCCGAGGACTCACCGCAGCACCCATCATCGCCTCCTGAGTCTTCGTAGCCGCTCGGGTCGATGCGGTTGACGGGGTTGTTCCGGACATAGGCGTAGCGGTTGAAGGATTGAGGATCCCAGGGCCGGGGGACATGGGGATCGGGGATCGTGAAGCGCGCGAGGGTCGGATCGTAGTAGCGGCCGCCGAAGTAGAGCAGGCCGGTCTCCGGGTCGAAGTCCTCGCCGGTGAAGCGGTGGGTGAGGTCGGCGGAGCCCTCCTGGCGGGTGACCTTGCCCCAGGGGTCGTACTCGACGAGCTGGACCCTCTCGCCGCTCTGGTTGGTGATGACGTTGACGCCCCCGAGGGGGTCGCTGTGGTAGAAGAGCTTCTGGCCGTCGGAGCGCTTGACCGCGACCCTGTCGTCGCCCGCCAGGATGTGCTTGGTGATGAAGCCGGTGTGATCGACCTCGTAGCCCGCGAACGGGTAGCGCATGACGCCGGACTCGGTGGTCTTCCGGACGCGGGTTCCGGTGTGGTCGTAGGCGAAGGTGGAGGTGCCGCCGGCCTGCATCGTCACCGATGCGAGGCGGTTGTCGGGGTCCCACGACAGCGTCCGTCCGGCGCCGCTCAGCATGTTGCCGTTCGCATCGTACGTGTATGCCCTCCCATCGGAGGTGAAGGTGACCGCCGCCCGGTGCGAGGGGTCTGCGTAAGTGTAGCCGATCCCGGCCTTCTGGAGAATGTTGCCGATGGCGTCGTAGAGGTACGTCTCGGAGGTCTGGGTGGGGATTCCCCCGGCCGGCGCGCCGAAGGGGCCGCTGGCCGAGATGAGCCGGTTGAGCGCGTCGTAGGAGAACGTGCGGCTCCCCGTCCACACGGGGTCGGTGATCTGGGTGATGTTGCCCGCCGGGTCGTGGGTGAAGGCGAGGTTCTGGTGGCTCGCGCCGGGTGCGGAGGTGGCGAGCGTATCGAGCCAGAAGCGGCTGAGCTGTAGCTCCGCGTGGACGTCACCCCGTTGGCGAACTGGAGCTGGGTCTGCTGGCCCCGGGCGTTGTAGGTGATGCCTGGGAGGTAGCCGGGAATGGCGCTGAGCCAGCCCGCGTCGTTGAACGTGTAGGTGACCGTCTCCCCGTCCGGGAAGGTCTTGCTGGTGACCCGGCCGAGGGCGTCATAGACGAGCCCGAGGGTATAGGTCGAGCCGTCCAGGAGCCGGCTGACCTGGGTGACGCGGGCGATCGGGTCGTACGTGAAGGAACTGCTGGTCGCGAGATCCGCCACCCTGGTGGTCCGCCCCTTCGAGTACGGGACGGCCGGATCGTCGTATGTCCAGAGGATCTCGGCGCCCCCCGGGTAGTGCTTGGTGAGGACCCGTCGGGGCGAGCGTCACCGCTCGCTCGTACAGGGGTTCGGCATCCCATTCGCGGTGGACCTCGTCGAAGTAGAGGTAGGACAGCGCGAGCAACGCTGGCACGCCATCAGGCCGTTCTCGGAGGAGTTGCGCATAGAGACAGACGGCTCGCTCGTAGTGGTGTCGACACGCCGCTTCCTTGGCCCTCGCCCGGAGTTGCTCGACCGAGCTCATGCGCGTCATGGAGAGAACATCGTCCCGAGGCTGAAGACGTTGTCGTTCGAGATGAATCCCCGGATGGAGACCCGCACGGCCTGGCCGCCGGGGATTTCGACCTGGCCCTGCGGGGGCTGCTGGGCGAGGGGGTGCCGCCGTCCGCAGCGTCCATTGCACGGCTGAAGGCGGGGTGGCAGGCGGAGTACGAGACGTGGAAACGGCGCCGCTGGACGACCTCGAGCCCGTGTACGTGTGGGCAGACGGCGTCTCCGTCAAGGCCGGCCTGGAGAAGGAGAAGGCCGCGATCCTCGTGCAGATCGCGGCCCTGCGAGATGGGCCGGCCGAGTGGGTTCACCCTTTGGTTCCGCTGTGCACCGACGAGCACAAGCGCTTCCTCGAGACGGCCCCCTGGCTGATCGTCATCTTCGCGCAGAGCTACGCGCTCTTGGCGGACGGCCGCAAGGTCAAGAGCTATGACGTGCAGGAGGCCTTCGGTATCGCCACGGGCCTGCTCGTCACCGCGCTCCACCGTACCGGGTTCGCCACGCTCAGCCACGCGCCGAATCCCATGGCC